>JABZJR010000009.1 GCA_015257705.1 Nanosynbacter sp. | reverse complement strand
AGTGTCGAGGATATAGCAAAATCAATTGACGACATCTTATCTGACGACAAATTACGCAATGAACTCGTTAAAAAAGGTAAGAAACACGTTAAGACATTTTCATGGCAGCGCATGGCCGAGCAGACTTTGGCTGTGTATGAAAAATATGGTCGGAAAAGTTGAGATTAACTTTCCTGTCCGGTAGCTTGATTAATTCGAGTAGACGAGTCTGCTTTATTTGAGCCGCCAACTCCATAGACCATTTCAATATTGTACTTTTCGCAAACATCACGCTCTGGAACAACTTCCGGTGCCGATCTATCGCCACCATTTGCAAACACCAATTGACATCCCGGATATTGCCGAGCGATCATCTCTAAGGTTTCCGTAACCGGAGGATTCTCATCAATAGAAAGCATCACCTGATCCACACCCTTTAATGCTCGCATTAAGCGGAGTCGATTTTCCTCATTAAGGATAATTTTTCCCTTTTTTAGCAATTGCTGTTTGTCGTTATTCACCACTACAATCAAATAATCACCCATTTTTGCAGCCGCCTCAATCATATCTAAATGCCCACCGTGTAATGGATTAAAATAGCCGCTAACAATTACAACTTTCATAACATCCTCCTCTATAACTTCTCTATTATACCTGATATACTATACTTATGACAAAGATGCTAGTCACGGGAGGCGCGGGATTCATTGGCTCGAATTTTGTGCATTACACCGTAAAACACAAGCCAGAATATGAAGTCACTGTTATTGACAAATTAACCTACGCCGGAAATCGTGCTAATTTGGAAGCTGTAGCCGATCAAATTACATTCGTAGAAGGCGATATTTGTGACGCCGAATTAATAGACAAATTAGTCGCTGAAAATGACGTAGTTGTACACTTCGCCGCCGAAAGTCACAATGACAATTCTTTACGTAATCCATGGCCATTTGTTGAAACAAATATAATTGGCACATATACCATTCTAGAGGCCATTCGAAAACATAATAAGAGACTACATCACATCTCAACTGATGAGGTTTTTGGTGATCTAGAGCTTGATGATCCAAATCGCTTCACAGAAGACACTCCATACAAGCCTTCCAGTCCCTACTCTAGCACTAAAGCTTCCAGCGACATGCTAGTTCGTGCCTGGATTCGTAGTTTCGGCATTAAAGCGACTATCTCAAACTGCTCTAACAATTACGGGCCATACCAACATATTGAAAAATTTATTCCGCGTCAGATTACCAATATTTTAAGTGATATCAAGCCAAAACTTTATGGTACCGGTGAACAAGTACGCGACTGGATCCATGTTGATGACCATAACTCAGCGGTTCATTTAATCTTAGAAAAAGGCGTTCTAGGAGAAACCTACATCATTGGCGCAGATAATGATCACGTTAATAATAAGATGGTGATTGAATTGATTTGTAAGCTAATGGGTAAAGGTAAAGATTGGTACGAACATGTCAACGATCGTCCAGGTCATGATATGCGCTACGCAATGGATTCCAGTAAGTTACGCCGCGAGTTAGGATGGCAACCACAATATACAGATAATAAAACCGGCATGCACGACGGATTAATGCAAACTATTAACTGGTACCGCGAGCACGAAGACTGGTGGCGCACCCAAAAAGACGCCGTTGAAGCAGCTTATGCGAAACAAGGACAATAATTATGTTTGACCCAACTGACTACAATGAACTTACAGTCACTGAATCGTCAATTCCAGGGTTATTTGTTATTAAATTACCCGTACATGGCGACAATCGCGGCTGGTTCAAAGAGAATTATCAAAAAGAAAAAATGGAAGCCTTAGGTTTACCGTCGTTCAATATCGTACAAAACAATATCAGCTTCAATGACAAAACTGGCGCCACTCGTGGACTTCATGCTGAGCCTTGGAACAAATTCATTTCAACAGCCAATGGGCGTGTTTTTGGAGCTTGGTGTGACCTTCGTAAAGGAGATAGCTTCGGCCGAGTTTTCACGCACGAGATTAATCCGGGTACGGCAATTTTCGTTCCTAAGGGCGTAGCTAACGGCTATCAAACGCTTGACGATAATGTCGCCTACACATATCTAGTTGACGCTCATTGGTTCCCGGATGCTAAATATACTTTTGTTAATTTATTTGATCCAGAGCTAAAAATCAACTGGCCAATTGATAAGAATCAAGCAATTATTTCCGAAAAAGATGCCACACATCCACTATTAAGTAATGTAATTCCTATGGAGGTATAAAATTATGGACGATAATAAAATTTTCATTATTGGTGCTAACGGACAACTAGGATTAGCCCTACAAAGACAATACCCTAATGCCAAATCTGCTGACATTGATACTCTTGATATCACAGACTTAGAGTCAGTTGAGTCTTTCGACTGGTCCAACATTGATATTGTACTTAACGCTGCTGCCTTTACTAATGTCGATGGAGCAGAAACCGAAGAAGGTCGCGTAGCGTCTTGGAAGGTTAATGCATCTGCAGTATCTAACCTTACTCGAGTATGCCGAAAATATGATATGACAATGGTTCACATTTCCAGTGATTACGTATTCGACGGAACCCAAAAACCCCACACAGAGAACGAACCACTTAGCCCGCTTAGCGTCTATGGTCAGAGTAAGGCTGCGGGAGATCTATTAGTTGAGCAATTAGACCGCTTCTATCTACTTCGATCCACATGGGTAATCGGTGAAGGCAAAAATTTTGTCCGCACCATGCTAGGACTGGCGGAAAAAAACATCTCGCCAACCGTTGTTAATGACCAAATAGGTCGCTTAACGTTCACTAGTGAGCTAGTGCGTATTATAGATCATTTATTGTCAACTAAAGCTCCATTCGGAACTTACAATGCAACGAATGACGGACCGCTCGCTTCTTGGGCAGACATTACTAGAAAAATATTTGAATTATCTAATCATAAAGACTTAATCGTTTCTAATACAACTACCGCAGAATATTTTGCCAACAAGCCTGGAGTTGCGCCACGACCGCTCAATAGTGATATGAGCCTAGATAAACTACACTCTACAGGATTTCAAAGCCGTAACTGGGAGGAAGACCTAAGGCAATACATCTCAAATAACGCCTAAAAAATACAACCTCCATTAATATCAAAACCGTTTAACCTTGATACTGTCGAATCATAGATATATAATCATACAACACAAAGGAGAATATGATGAAGGGAATAATTTTAGCGGGTGGCTCGGGTACGCGTCTATGGCCAATTACAAAAGCCATAAGTAAACAGTTGATGCCCATTTATGATAAACCGATGATTTACTATCCGCTAACCACGTTAATGCAAGCAGGAATTCGTGATATTTTAATAATCACTACTCCAGACGATCAAAACGGCTTCAAGAAACTTCTTGGTGATGGCGCGCAGTGGGGCATAAATTTAGAATACGCTGTTCAACCTACACCAGACGGTCTAGCACAAGCTTTTATTATCGGCGAAAACTTTATCGGCAATGATAAAGTGGCATTAATACTTGGCGACAATATATTCTACGGAGCCGCCCTTGATAATTCACTACAAGAATGCACAGACCCCGACGGCGGCATTGTATTTGCATATAAAGTGCTTGATCCCGAACGCTATGGAGTGGTTGAATTTAACGAGAATAATCAAGCTGTTTCTATCGAGGAAAAACCAGCGCATCCAAAATCCAATTTTGCAGTGGTAGGTTTATATTTTTATGATAACGATGTAATAGATATTGCTAAAAATGTAAAGCCATCCGACCGAGGAGAACTGGAGATAACATCCGTAAACGCTGAATATCTACATCGCAAAAAACTCAAAGTGCAGACTTTAGATAACGGTGACGTATGGCTTGATACTGGCACGATAAATAGCCTAACCGATGCCGAAGATTTTGTACGTGTAATCCAAACAAGGACTGGACAAATAGTCGGATCACCCGAGGCAACCGCCTTTCAAAACGGTTGGATTTCCAGGGAGCAGTTAGAAATACTTGCCGAACCATTAAAAAAATCTGGATACGGCAAATATCTATAAACTCCTACAAGCACTGACGACATCGTTCGTAGACAATCCGTCCACATTCACAACCACAACTCTGTCATAGCCGAGGGTGTTATATACAGTATTCTTAATTAAATCATCCTTGGTTAAAATAAGCCATTTTTATTCCACATTTTTATTATTATCCTTTGAAAAAATAAATAAATTAAAAACCAGAAAGTTCCAAATTGCAAATACTGCAGTCACTATAACTTTCGCCCATTGGATATCCAGTATGCTAGAGTTTACTAATGTAGCAATAATTACTGAAGTTGCCACCATATTGAAAATACTAAGTAGTGTATAGAAAATAATTTGCGACCTTAAAGAGAATCTATCATATTGACTATGATTAAAAACTTTCTTACGATTCACAGGAAAGTTAAAAACAAATCCCGACAAAAAGCCGATACCACTAGCCAAAAAAGCCGGCAAATGTATATTGTGATATAAAATATACGATATTGACGCGTCTATTAGCAGTGTAATACCGCCTACAACAAGAAATAAAAAGATTTTTAAAAATATACCATTTTTCATATTATCTTTATTAAGAATATGATATTAGTTCATAATGCATATACGATTGTAGTATAATTGATTATATGTACAGAAAACTAGAGACCGCAGTCGTTATACCTTGTTATAACGAAGAGAAAATGATTACTCAAACAATAAAGAAAATACCAGAATACATAGATCACATTATAGCCGTTAATGATGCTAGCACCGATAACACTATTGGAGTTTTGAACAAACTAAAAAAACAATACAGCAAGCTTATCATTGTTGACAATAAGGTAAATCAAGGCGTAGGAGGAGCTCTCATCGCTGGATATGATTATGCGATAAAAAATACTAAAGCAACAGCTATCGGTATAGTCGCAGGAGATGATCAGTTTGATTCATCATACCTAAAGGCAATGCTGGATGACTTCATAGATCAATCAGCAGACTACGTAAAAGCAAGCAGGTTTTTCCATCGAGAAGCCTTCAAAACTATGCCAAAATATCGCCAATTTGGAAATATATTCATATCTCTACTCACCAAATTTTCTACTGGGTATTATTCTATTACAGACATCACCAACGGGTGTGGTTGGCTACGTCGTGAAATAATCGAAAAAGTCGATTTTTCTATAGTAGAAAAGCGTTACGATTACGAAACTAGTATGTTGACTGCTCTGTCGATAGCTAACGCTAAAGTCATTGACCATGCTGTACCAGCACATTACGGCAACGAAAAATCAACTATCAAACTAATCCCGACAGCCTGGAGAAATCTAAAGGCTGTATGGAAAGGATTCTGGCGCAGAATTTATTATAAGTATGTACTATACGGTTTTCATCCCGTAGCGCTATTTCTATTCACAGGTATGTTTTTCTTAATAATATCGCTATTATTGGCTATATTTCTGTTATATGTTAAGTTATTCGCCCACCAATCACCAACCGCAGGCAGCGTAATGTTAGCTGTACTGCCGTTTATACTAGGAATACAGTTAACATTGACAGCCCTTACAATCGACGTATCCAACGAAAATAATAACTTTAAGAAATAGATTACCAGATTAAAGATTAATGTTAGCCACGTCACCAATACCGTCAACTAAATAGTCTGGCTCCATTGATTTCAAGAACTCCTTACTACGAATTCCACTCAAAAGAGCAATACTGGTCGCATTGAGCTGCTGAGCCGCAGCAACATCAGCTTCAGTATCTCCAACAATAATAGAGTCTTCGGGATTATCTATTGTTTGCTTAATTATATCTGCCTTTTTTAATAATGTGCCTTCTTTTGTGTCACTATGCCCTGATAAAATTTTCTCAAAAAAGCACCCAATTCCCAACTTTTCAATCTGCTTATCTAGAGCGTCTGAATTTCGCCTTAAGCTAAGTAAGTATAGCTTATTACCATTCGAGGATAGCTTTTTTAGCGTAGACAAACTATCTACGAAAAGCTCATCTCTATACAACTCTTCCAATGATTCTATGCGATCGATAAATAATTTGAGATAATCATCCCTATTATTTACCTCAAGTCCACTCATCGGCAATAATTCATTCCAGGAAATATTATCACGTTTCAATTCCCAATATTTCTTCCGATCAAGAGGTGTGCCGCCCATTTTTTCGACACACTTCTTATATACTCTATAATGGCGAGGAGCAATATCGACCAAAGTACCATCAAAATCTATAAATATATTTCTATTTGCAATCTTCATAGAGATCACCCATCTCCTTAATTTTATCTGGAAAGAACATTTTAGGATGATAATCAAGTAGACTCTCTGCCTTTGATATATCAATAACTATATCGCAACCACCGTTATCGGACATAATATTTATACTGCTACTCGATCGCATACTTTTAATAATTGACTCCGCTGTTTCTTTAATAGAGACTCCCCTACCCGTCCCAATATTGACCACTCCAGCGCCCGCCGAATTAACTGCACATATAATACTACTAGCTACATCGTCAATATGCACATAGTCGCGAAGAACTAGTGGACCATTGATAGTCAGATTATCTCCAGACTTAGCCGCTCTAATGAAATTAGGGATAGCTCTAGCAATTGGGTCATATCCGCCATACATTATTGAAAATCGCAGAATAGTAAGCTCTTTGTTATTTTTTTGCGCAAATGATTGAGCAATTACTTCGCTAGCTATCTTAGTGGAACTATAGTATGAACTACCGGACACGACATTATCTTCCGTAATCGGACCACTAATTTTTGTTTTATCATAAGCTTCTACAGTACTGCCGATAACAATCTTTTTTGCCTTTTTACCAAAATACGTTAGAAGATTAATAGTCCCATCTATATTACCTTCTTTGCACTTCTCTAAACTGTCTTCGATAGATTTTTTTGGTACAAAAGCCGCCAAATGAACTATAACGTCAAACTCTTTATCAGCCAATACGTCAGCAGCTATCTTTGAGCTCTCCTTACTAGACAAGTCGCATTCAACCCACTTAACATAATCGTAGTCAATATTAGATCTACCTAAACAAATTATCTCCCAGCTGGCAGGCGCCATTTCCAAAAAACGCCTGCCAACAAAACCAGATGCGCCAGTAACGAGAATCTTCACCTATGATATTTCCTTAAGGATACGATCACGCTGAGCAACACTCTCTTCTATAACTCCCATATCTGACAAAACTGGTCGGAAATCCATTCCTCGAATCCATACTAGACCATCTGGTAGAGGATTGGTATTGTTATCAATCGCGGGAATCTCTTCACCATAGCCAAGCTTAACAAACATTTCAGGCATATTAAGACCCGCTTGTGTAAAGAATTCGTGAGTCGTAAAGAATCGTCCAATATTAATTTCTGTTGGATTTGGTACACCATTTTTGTCGTAAGCCATATCCACACCAAATAGACCATCTGGCCTACTATCAACAGCCAACACAGCCCTACGAGCAATATCATCAAGTTCGGCATCCGAATAAGTTAATCCCGTTCCAGTAGCGCCGGTGACACCTGATGGAGAAATTTTTGACAACTCCCAATATAAGCGCTTGCGTCCTTGAGCAACAACTAACTCGCCATCTTTCCATAACGACATCCAAGTAACCGTCTCTGGCTCAAGCAATTCTGATACTGTAAAATTACCAGACCACGAGCCATTTTTCTCTTGGAAATCTAACCAGTTCTTAGCAGTCTTAACATCGTTAACTGGAAGAGATCCACGACCGCCGGCTCCTGATATTGCGCGAATCCACATAGACCCACCCATCTCCTCTAATAGAGCATCTAAATCAGTATCTTTACCTTCAATTAGTTTAGTTTTAGGAACTTTAATACCGGCCTTTTCCCATAGTTTAAACGACTCAAACTTATCTTGAAGTATCTTAACGGTTTCTTTGGCTGGAAAGAATGTTTTGGCTTTAATTTTCTCTCGATTCTCGCTCAAAAACCCAACCTCAACATCGTTTTGAGCGTGTACAAACTCAATATTTTCCTTCTCTATAATGTAATTCAAAAAATCAATGTACTTTGGGTCGTTTGCCAACGGTGCTAGATATTTAACATCAACTTCAGCACGCTGTAAATAATATTTATCAGCATCTGTGCCAACAATGTAATATTCTTCATCCGCAGCTCTAAGGGATCGAATAAAGTTTGCAGAAGGCGATCCACCAGCACCTGTTACTAAAATTCTTTTCATATTATCCTCCTATTTAACGTCAAAAGGCGCAACAGCCTCTAATGATATTTTTAACGCTTCGCGCGCATCTACCGGATCAACAATTGATGCCGTCCTGCCCATAGATTTAGCCATAAAAGCTTTCAATTCAGCGGCTAAAGGCTCTTCAAAATCAACTTTTATTACGCGCTTTTCTGGATCACCAACCTGCAAAACAAATTCAGTAAATCCATCTTTCTGAATCTCTTTCATATTATGTTTATAATATGTAAGTTCCTGTGTTATATAATTAGCCTCTAGATAACCTAACGATCCAGTCAGTGCAATGGTACGAATTTTTACTGGAGTCAGCCAATTAGCCTGAATAAATCCTGATGCTCTACCATAATCCATTAATATTTCTGCTGAATCAATTTTTTTACTATGACGGGTACGCGATCCATGGCTATGAATAGCTTTAGGTTTTTGTCCTAATAGATAATTAACTATGTCAACGTCATGAACTGCAAGATCAATAATCACATCCGTTTTTGGCTCAACAGCAGGAAAACCACCAACACGCTTACATACTACCGATGTTATGTCACCTATAGCATTGTCATCGATCATCTGCTTCAGCTTCTTAATGACTGGATTAAACCTCTCTATATGACCAACTGTAAACGTAACTCCATTTTCCTCAGCACAAGCAATTAGCTTATCAGCCTCTTCCACCGAAGATGCAATTGGTTTTTCAAGCATACAATTAATACCTCGAGACATCACCTCAGTTGCAACTTCAAGATGAAATGGAGTAGGCACAACCACAGACACGGCATCTGGATGAACTTTCTCAAGCATTTCCTTGTAATCAGTAAAGAATTTTGTTTTATATTCGTCAGCTAACGATTTTGCGGCTGGATTAACGTCTGCTATTGCCACTAGCTCAGATTCTGGAAGCATGAAATAATTACGCACATGATTGCGCCCCATATTTCCAGTACCAATGACAGCAACCCTTATTTTACCTTCTTTATTATTAGTCATTTACGGCTTCCTTAATTGCGCTAGCAATTACTTCAATATCAGCATCTGTAACTTTTGGATGAACAGGCAAAGACACAACTCTTGCAGCCAAATCTTCGGCAACAGGAAAATCTCCCACTTTATATCCAAGTTTTGAAATATGTGGATATACGTGCAACGGTTTTGGATAATAAACTCCAGCACCAACTCCTTTTTCTCTTAATTTAGCTATAAAATCATCTCTTCGTATACTCTTATCTAGTAAAATAGTATATTGGTGATATACATGATTTCTATTGCTTGCAATCTTCGGTAAGACTATCTTTTCAATTCCAGACAACGCTTCATTTAACATATTAGCGTTATGTTGTCGCCTATTCGTAAAGCCTTCTACTTTCTTTAATTGCTCAACGGCGATAGCACCGTGCAAGTCTGACATACGATAGTTATATCCCAAATCAGCATACTCGTAAGATGAAGTCATTCCGTGCTGCCTGAATGAGCGAATAGCAGCCGCAGCATCATCGCTATTAGTAGTAACAACGCCACCCTCACCACACATAATATTCTTTGTAGCATACAGTGAAAAACATCCAAAATCGCCCAAGGCACCAGTTTTCACACCATCATATTCTGCACCAATCGCCTGACATGCATCTTCAATAATTTTGAGTTCGTGCTTATCTGCAATTTCTCGCAACTCCTTCCAATCGCAAGGTTGACCATACAAATCAACTGGAATTATAGCCTTAGTCTTGTCCGTAATAGCTGCTTCTATTTTTGAAACATCGATATTAAATGTTTCCTCATCTATGTCTACAAGAACTGGTCGAGCACCCAACATTAGTATAGGGTTGATCGTAGCAATAAAGCTATATGGCGTAGTGATGACTTCATCACCTTCACCAACTCCTGCAGCATATAAAGCACAGTGAATAGCAGCCGTGCCGCTATTTACAGCTAAAGCATGTTTCACTCCACAATATTTAGCCCAACTCTCTTCAAGTTCAGCGACTTTCGGACCCTGAGCCAGCATACCTGACTCTATAACTTCATTTACTGCCCGACGCTCTTCTTCCTCTATAACGGGTGATGCAATATTTATCATTACGTAGCCTCCTTATACTCTTACTACCTTCAACAATTATAGCACATTACTCATTTTTTATTTTTCGTTTTTTAGTCTTGTTCTCAAAAAAAACACAATCTTTATACTTGCTATTTTTACTGTATACTAATAAATGTTATGCAAGTTCTACGTTCTATTTTTACAAAATTAAAAGACGATTCGTATAAAAAATGGATTTTCCCGTCTACTATTATCTTTTGTCTAATTTTTGCGACAGGATTTAAGATATCTGGATCTTCATTTGGCTTATATTATGACTCTTTCCTTAATGGCAAATCATCTAATCTAATATCAGGCGAAGCTCGACCTATTCGCAGCGACGAGTGGCTAGTCGTTACACAATTCACAATTGCACAAAAAGAAGCTGGATATCCACTAATAAACAAGAACTTTGGCAATTCTGGCAAGAATATGAGCCTTGTGTCCGATGCTCCATATAAAGAATGGTCAACAGTATTCCGACCTCAAAATCTTGCCTTTTTAATAGTTCCTTTCGAGTTTGCTTTTGCCTTTAAGTGGTGGCTATTATTGGCGTCATTACTATTAAGTATATACTTTCTATCGTTAAAATTTCTTCCCAATAAATACGCGCTGTCAGGATCTATCGCTATCATAGGCTCTTTCACTCCTTTTATATTCTGGTGGTATCAAACCATTACCATAATGAGTATCGTCTGGGGAATTATCATACTGCTATTAATAATGAAATTAATAGAAAATAAATCTTTGTCTTTTTTAAAGAGATATAAACATGGTGATATAATATCGAATCTCACACTATCTCTTTTATTAACCTATTCAATGATAAGCTTCGCCCTACTATTGTATCCAGCCTTTCAGATACTTGTTGTCATCACTGTATTTCTAGTGGCGATTGGCTATTATATAAATACTTGGAAAAAAGCACCCAAAAAAGTGCGAAAAATACTATATGTAAATACGGCATTCATAGTAGGGTCTGCCCTAGCAGCGATCGGCATAGTTGGTATATTTTTAATCACCAGAATAGATGCCGTACAAGCCATTTCTGGTACAGATTATCCCGGGGCACGATTCGTACATTCGGGAGCTCCATCACAGGCTGATCTAATCGGTCTCACTGGCTATAGTCAATACCGACTTATGGATGACGCATCCATCTCATCGATAGATCCAAGTAAAGGATCCATTAATCAAAGTGAAATGTCTGCATTTATCATTATGCCTTTTGCATTTATCATTCCCATACTGTTTATTTTATATAGCAAATGGTGTAAAAATAAAACTATAGATTGGGTTGGAGTTGCTATTTTTGTCTCCTGCTTAATATTCATATCTCATTTATTTATTCCAGGATTCTCTTCAATAGCAAAACCTCTCATGATGCATCTCGTACCGATAACAAGATTGCAGCTTGGATTAGGTTTTATAGGAATCTTTTCATTAATATACACGCTTGCCAATACTATAAAATTTTCATCACAATATCGCTATTTACCATATCTATATTCGACAATGGTGATTATTATTTATGTCTGCACCATCGTATACGTCGTAAAGTTCAATCGTAACTTTGCTGGGGATCTTCGCGTATTATTATTAGCCGCAATAAGCCTTTCTGGTGGACTAGCCCTTATATTTATAAAAAAGGAAAAACTCGGACTGTTAGTGCTTTCTTCTTTATGTATAATGTCAACAATAACTATACAGCCGTTATATAGAGGTCTAGGAAGCGGATATAACGATAATATTATAATCAAAAAGATTATCTCCACCTCGTCTAGTGACGACACATGGGGATTGTCTGGCACAAGCGTGCTAGAAAATTTCCCTCAAATGGCAAATAGAAAATCAATTACGGGAGTCAATACTTACCCTGATAAAGATTTCTGGTCAAAAGTATCAAAAGATAGGACAATTTATAACAGGTATGCACATATACTTCTATCTGATACCATAGATAAAGATCTCGTACTTATTCAGCCGGACGTATTTATTGCAAAATTGAGTTGTAGTAATCATATAGGAAAATCTGTTACTCGTGTGTTATCTACGACGCCACTACAGCTACCTTGCTATGAACTAATCGATAAAGTCACTGTACATAATGGAGATATTTTATTCTATAAAAGAACTTTTTAAAGCTTTACCGTTTTATCTATATCTGCTATAGTAGTGTTGATTAGGTAACAATTATGAAAATACAGAAAAAACAAAATAAAAAGAATAAAATATTGATTCTGATAGCTGTTATACTATTGTCTATAACAGGCTATGGCTTAATTTCCTATAAATTTAAGTTCTGGCCTTTTATTCAGAATCAATTTAACACAGCCACCGATGAACAAAAAACAGCTGGTCAAGACATAAAAAAAAGATCATTAAATGATGCATCCAATAAGTCAGAAAAAGAGTCATCAGGTCAAAAATCTAAAACACTACAAGGAAGCGATCCTTCGCCAAAACCGACTCCATCATCCAACGGAAAAAAACCAACAGTTGGAGTAAGCATAACAACTACAACAGTCGATAAAGATTCAAACACTCTTTATATCCGTAGTTTGATCCAAACTATATCATCAAGCGGAAGATGTACGTTATCAATGCACAATACTAGCGGACAAACATATTCCAATAGTGTAGAGCTGCAGGCTGGGCCAAGTACGTCTAGCTGTAAAGGGTTTAACGTTCCATTGTCTCAATTGTCACCTGGAAAATGGACAATAAACATTCACTATGAAGACAACAACGTGACTGGAGATACTGAAGGAGAAATAACTATATGAAGAAATTAATATTAAAATTAGGCATACTTACGTCAATGTGCTTAGGAACGATACTATCTTCTACGCCAGCATCTGCAGTATTAAATGATTTTGACCCAGGCAATATTATGGATGATGCCGTAGCAACAAATTACGGATCCATGAGTGCAGACCAAATTCAGTCATTTTTAAATAGTAAAGTTCCCCAATGTGATACAAATGGCGCCAAACCAGCCAGTGAATTTGGAAGACCTGATATAACTCGCGCTCAGTATGCCGCATCGAAAGGGTGGCATAATCCTCCATATACCTGTCTCCGTGATTATAAAACAAAAGATGGAAGAAGCGCTGCTCAATTAATCTTTGATATCTCTCAAAAATATCATGTAAACCCACAGCTTTTAATAGTTTTGCTCCAAAAAGAGCAAGCCCTAGTTACTGACACGTGGCCAACTCGTGGGCAGTTCAAAAGCGCAACTGGCTATGGATGTCCAGACACCGCCGCGTGTGATAGTAAATATTTTGGTCTAGAAAACCAGCTAGAATGGGCAGCGAAACACTTTCACTACATAATAACACGTAATCCTAATTGGTTTTCACCATATACAACAGGCATAAATTTCGTTCAATGGAGTCCAAATGCTGCTTGCGGAGGATCTAATGTAAATATTCAGAATTGGACAACCGCCGCTCTTTATAGCTATACACCATATCAACCAAATGCCGCTGCTATGTCATCTGGGTATGGCGTAGGTGATGAGTGTAGCGCCTATGGTAATCGTAACTTTTATAATTACTTTACAGACTGGTTTGGAGATACAAGATCAAGCAGTTCATTCTCTTGTAAAAACGGACAGAATATACCTAACATAGAAACTGGTGCTAGAATTATACCAACTAGGATAAATGGAAATAATGACACCTTAACTATATCCGTCCCTAATAATACCGGCAGTAAATGTGCCGAAATGCATACATGGGCCAATAGTAACTTACAGACATGGTCTCAGCATACAGCGACAAATTCATACACCTTTAATCAGCAGTACAGCAAGGTTATATCAAGGAAGGTTAATAGCAAAAATACCGTATTAACAAAGGTTGACTACAATGGAACTGCAAGTGGTAGAGTAGAGTTTCATACGTGGACTCAAGATGGATTGCGTTGGCTAGCTCACACTGCAACATCTGCCGGACCTATTGATCCGCTATTTTCTGAAGTTATAACAGCAGATACTGATGGCGATGGTAATGACGAATATTATCTGATTAATTATGAGCAGACTAATTCTGGCATGATTGAAGTGCATGGTTGGAATAATAATGGAACTAGTTGGTTTAGACACACAGCAACAAGCCACCCTTCAGCTAGCATGAACACAGGAAGAGTTATTGCGGCAGATCTTGATGGAGATAAAAAAGATGAATTCATATATGTTAAATACGACAATACTACGAGCGGCCTTATCGAATTTCACGTGTGGGATTCTTCATTAAAAAACTGGGTACGTCACACCGCAAGCAATTACCCAGAATCTGGCTACGTAATAGGATCAAATGACATAGTAGCAGCCGACTTGCAAGGAAGAGGAAAAGACACCATCTATTATGTCAAATACAGAGGTACAACCAATAACACTGTCGAAGTACATGGATGGGGCGACGGTCAACAATCATGGGCTAGCCACATATCTACATCATCAGGAATATACTAAGTATAAT
>JABZJR010000099.1 GCA_015257705.1 Nanosynbacter sp. | reverse complement strand
TCGTTTTGCAATTCTTTCAAATGTAGTAAATGCTTGCGCCCTCGTTCTGTAATAGCATCAGGGAACATGGCTCCCGTTTTAGAGATTAGCGTACAAGACTTCACCTCTAACAGAAACTCATCACCTTTATCATTGGTGAGGAGCAAGTCAAAACGTGATGATGTGCCATGTAGTTTAACCGTATACTCCCGTCTCACAACGCGCCACTCTTCCCAGCCAGGGATGAGTTTATTTTCAATCAAATGCTGCGCTACATCATTACTATAGTTGGTATCGAGCATAATTACTACGCCATCGCGCTCGATGCCGACCACGCGATATTTCGTTTTTGCATCCGGTTTATCGTGAGGCACGATGTACATCGTTACACCCGTAAACAAGAGCTCCCACATGCGACCAGGATTTGGCAAATGAGCGAGCACACTTTCACCATTCAAATCTAAAGTCACCACAAAACGGTTCGGGCGACCTATATATGTTGCTTTTAAAATAGTATCGTAAAGGACTTTCATCGTTTCTCCTACATCAAGAACACTCTATATGTCTATTATACGATATGTAACCTTGGGTTTCATCTGTAAACAGTATCGTATATAATGATAGTTAGTAAACAATCAATAATTAATATTAAAAAAGTTCTATTTTTGTAGCTTGAGTTACATTATTGTTTGTTAAAATGGTTTATACTAAGAGCGTCGGGTCAGTATTCTAAATACCCATACTGATCATTACGCCGGGTTTTGATGAGGCATCGCCTAGTTGATCTCATCCCACTTGTCCGTATATATGTGCGAAGCTTTCACAAAACCCTAGGGCGTAAATAATTAATATATAAAGAGTTTTATAGATTAACTAAGTAGTTTTAGCCACTATTCTCCGCAGAGAGGGCTCGAGAAAGGATTTAATATGGCACAAATTGCAGCAAATTTACAACGCATAAAAAACGGTCAACGCCGTTATGCAATTACACCTCGCGTTCCTGCAGGTTTCATTCAACCAGATCAATTACAAAAATATATCGACGTAGCGAATGAGTTCGGCGCTGTTCTTAAATTAACTGGCAGCCAACGCATTATGATTACGAATTTGAAAGCTGAAGACGTAGATAAAGCATGGGAAATGCTTGGCATGGAGCCAGCATACACTGTGTCCAACCGCGTGCGCAGCGTAAAAATCTGCCCAGGTACTACCTTCTGTAAACGCGCTAAACAAGACAGCGTACACCTTGGCATGCAAATTGAACGCAAATATTTATCTCTTGAAATGCCAAGTAAAATGAAGATCGGCGTGTCCGGTTGTCCAAACTCTTGTACTGAAAGCCGCATGAAAGATGTGGGCGTTATCGGTACTGTAGACGGTTGGAATGTATACGCTGGCGGTAGCGGCGGTGCGCATCCTCGCATCGGCGACCTCATCGCAGAAGTTAAAACAGAAAAAGAAGCTCTTGCATTAGTTGATCGAATCATCGCATACTATAAAGAAAACGCACAAATCGAACGCATGGGCGAATTCATCGACCGCATTGGTTTAGAGGCTTTCAAAGCAGCTGTATTGGGCGACCTTGAAGGGGCTCCAGCTGAAAGCAAGTCCGAAGAACCAGCTGTGTTCTTGCCTGGTCAAGGTAACGATCCTGAAGTAGAAGCACCACGTCTCGAAGCAGGGTCCCCTATCACTCCAGACACAATTATTCGCGACATCGTTGAAACCTATCCACATGTTGTACCTGTATTACAAGGTATTGGTATGGGCTGCCTAGGTTGCCCTTCTGCAACAGCTGAGCCATTATGGCAAGCCGCAGAAATCCATGGTTTTAATGTATACGATTTAGTAGAGAAATTAGAAACAGCACGAAAAGGAGCTTAATATGTCCGCATTCTTAGGTCACATCCATTACTGGTTATATCGCAAAATTCAATTGCTCGTTGAGCGTGAAAATTTGATTTTAGAAAAAACTTCTAAAGTTGTTGATGATTTGGCGGAGGAACTACACTCCATCTCCGTAGATACATACGGCGAGCCAATCAACCCTAGCATTCCACTAGAAAATATCATCGACCATGGCAATATCCATGGCTGGTTAGCTAACCAAATCAATATTGCTTCCGTTCGTGAAGCAGCTTTCATCAAAGATATGCTCGACACAAATTCCGGCGATGAAGCAGTACACGTAGTAACCGCTATTCTAGATGCCTTTGCAGTACAAGGCCAAGCATGTGGC
>JABZJR010000098.1 GCA_015257705.1 Nanosynbacter sp. | reverse complement strand
TGTCTATTGGGGTTTGGAGGTTTTGAAAAAGCAGAGGCGTCCTGGTTTGAAGGCATTGATGTCGGTGGCGGGAATTGAGCCGGAGAAGGTTAATGCTAGGCATTTGGGATTTGGTCTGGGGCCGCGAATGAATGCGGCGGGCAGGTTGGAGACGGCGCAATATGCTCTGGATATGCTGACGGCGAGTGATGGGTTGGAAGCATTGGAAGCTAGCGAAAAGCTGGAAGAATTGAATATCAAACGCCGTAGTATTCAGGACGAGATTTTTGATGAGGCTTGCCAGCAGGCGGACAATATGACTGATGATCGAGTTTTGGTGGTGAATAGCGGTAATTGGAATCACGGAGTTATCGGAATTGTGGCGTCAAAGTTGGTTGAGAAATATAAGAAGCCGGTTTTTATAATTGGCGAGCGTGGCGACGAGGCTACGGGTTCGGCGCGAAGTTTTGGTGATTTTTCCGCGGCTGACGCGGTTCGTGCAGCTGACGACATCATTATTAAAGGCGGTGGTCACGGAGCGGCGGCTGGCGTGACGTTGGCGACCGAGAGAATTGATGATTTTAGGCGACGAGTGAATGAGTTTTATGACTCGCTGCAATTAAAAAATCAGGAATTATATTTGTTGCCGAGGGCTGATGTTGAGATCGACGATTTTTCGGAAATTAATGAGGAGTTGATTGATAATTTGGCAAAAATGGAGCCGTTTGGCAATGGTAACGCGGAGCCTATATTGAAGATAACCAAAGCGACGGTTTTGAGCGTGAGGAGAATGGGTGCGGATGGGCAACATGTGAAATTGACCTTGCGTGATAAAAATGACGTTGCGCTGCAGATGCTGGCGTTTAACGCGCCAGAAGAGTTTTTCCGTGAAGTGGGCGACGAAGTATCTGCTTGGTTTCAGCCGACCGTAAATGAATGGCAAGGGATGAAGTCAGTTGAAGGGCGATTGCTGCATATTTCTGGGGTGTAGATATTGCGTCATTTTCTTTTATGTTATATAATATTGACACTTTATTAATTTATTTGGAGTGATATTTTTATGGGTTCAGAAAAACTTTGGACGCCGTCTGAGTCTACGGATTATCCTTTTGAGAACGGGTTGCGAATTGCTGAGGTTTATCCTGACTTAAGACAGGGAAATACTATACAAATCGCCACATCTGAAGATATGCGGCGTTTATCTGAAGATCCTTACGGCCCGGAGCACATGAATAAGATTGTCGAGCAAGTAAAAAACCCACGCTACATTCGAGGATTAGGCGGAGTCGGAATTGAGGTGGCGCTAATAGGCAATGTAGGTTCAGATAAGCTGAAAGTTGGTGCGTATGGGTGGGGAGGTAATTTTCGCCATCCAAACGCGCTAAGAGAAGCTATTACTATGACATATAATGATCCGAGTGCAGCTTACATGGTTATGAATATGCCGGGTGTGGGCAATTCTGGAATGTTGCCTAAATCAGTCCGCAAAGAGATAAGAAAAACAGGGAGTTATGATAGTCTGGGCGAATATATCGGTCCGGTGCTTGATTATGTTAGTGAAGATTATGATTCTATTATGGTCGGTGGACATTCTCTGGGTGCGCGTGTGGCTACGTCGTCTGTTAGTCATATGGATTCTAAGGTTGACGAGTTGCGTCTATTTGACCCAGTGGGGTCGCGCAATATGGGACTTGTTGCCTTGGCGGCAAATTTCATAGGAAAAGAAGGTTTGGAATTAATGCGCTACGATAAGGAATCGCTAGCTCCGAGCGCAAAAGAACTTGGTCTGCAATTTTTATCTAGGGAAGATCCTAGGTACGTTGAAGTAATCGAAGGTTTTTCGGAAAGATCGAATAGCAAGTTTGTCATACCGAAACAGGGGTGGCGTCAGCAATTTCTAACTGATACATTTGCATTAAGTAAAGATGGTTTTGCGGAAGATTTACTAAGAGCTGCACCGAATGTTCAGCGAGAGATTAGCATTTTTACACCTGAAGGAAGCCACTTAACTAATATGCGTAATATTGCGCATATTGTTGGCATAGTCAACGGCGAGCCGAGGTCTACAGCTGCCGAGGCTAGACTATTTGGTATTTTGGATCGTCATACGCATAATGTCATGAATGTTCCAGCTGTTTTGGCGTTAATCTATAGTCTGAATGTCTAAGCTTTAATCGGAGTGGCGATAAAATAACAATCTAGTTGGCAAATACTTTCTTATCTGTTATAATGTTTGCAGTATGGTACAAGTAACACGTAAAGATCAGAAGGAAGCGAACGAAAATATCATTCGTCG
>JABZJR010000097.1 GCA_015257705.1 Nanosynbacter sp. | reverse complement strand
CGTTCTGGATGACCTTGAAGCTTGGAGCCAAATTTTCGCAAATTAGTCAGCTCTTTTTTATCGAAAAATCCCCGCTCCGCCAGCGTGGCATATAAAAGCGGCGCATAATGACCGTTACTCATCACGAAAATGTCCCGATCTTCCCAATTAGGATTCTCAGGATCTAGTCGCATGGCGTGAAAATACAAAACCGCCATAACATCAGCGAATCCCAAGCAGCCAGCCGAATGACCCGAGCCAGCTTCGGATAGCTCACAAATAACAGACTTTCGTAATTGTTGCGATATTTTCTTCAATTTCGCTATTTGATCGACATTCATTAAAGCACGCTCGTTTTATTAATCTCCTGCTGCAATCTGGAGAAAATGGTGCGCGGATCTGACGATTTCTGAATAACGCCACCAACGTTCAGAACGTTAACACCGCCCTGAACCAAACTGTACGCATTATCTACCGCCACTCCACCGTCCCAGCCGATTTCAACACTAGGATTAATAGCTTTAATAAGTCGTATTTTTTCTAGTTGCATAAGACTAGCAGTTCCGCCAAATCGCCCCAGCTCACCGCTAAAAATCATCACATGATCTGCTATTTTTATCAATTCCTCAACCGTTCGCGGCACTGTCGGCTTTAATAGTGCTAGCCCCGCCATAATTCCAGCTTGACGAATCTGCATAAGCGCGGTCTTTACATCTCCCGTCGCCTCCGCGTGAATAATAATCATGTGCGGTCTTAAGGCAATCAACTTCGGAACATACTCGGCAACATCATTAACCATCGCATGAATATCAATCGTCCAACCTTCCGGTGCCCACAATTCTGGAATGCCAACTGTCAATGTCGGAGCAAACTCACCGTCAGAAATGTCAATATGCACACGCTCAGCAAAACCCGTTATTTTATCAACCTGCTCTTTGTATTGTTCGGCATTTTCTGCCAAAATTGCTGGTGCGATTACAGAGCTACTCATGACAATTCATCCAACTGCGCATTACGCCTATTAAATCGCGGGGCATTCGCATAAGGGGTGTTCAGCCATGTTTCCACAATTCCCTTCCACGCCGATTCGTTATCTTCCAAAACTCGCGCCGGCAAACACAGAACATTCGAGTCGTTATCTTGGCGCGTCATCTTTGCCTCAAACGCATCCCAAATAACGCTGGCACGAATTCCTTTGAATCGGTTGGCCGCCATACACATTCCTTGACCACCGCCGCAAATTAATATCGCACGCGGATCTTTGCTATCATCACCAATGACCTTCAACGCCGCCGCCTGCGCGAATTGCGGAAAATCGTCATCAGGATTTAATTCTACACCGCCGACGTCTTGAACGTCATAGCCATTCTTAACCAAATAGGCAAAAACTTTTTCCTTCAACATAAAGCCACGATGGTCAGATCCGAGGTAGATTTTCATAATTTTAGTATAAGCGTTTTCGGTGATTTTTGCAAGGAAAAGTTAGGTATTTTATCAGAGGTAGGATGTAGCTATTTGACAAAGAGTATTGACATTTTATAACTGGTATGATATAAATAGATTAACTTTCGCTCAGAGTTTCGCCTTAGGGCGGAAGTCGCCCTTTAGCTTTGAGCTTCACCTTTTGAGAGGAGGTGAAAAAAATGAAGAAATGCTTGTCATTTCTGCTGGTGGCCGCGACGGTGGCCATCAGTGTGGCGTTTTGTGTGATCATGATCTCGATGATCTCCTGGAGTTTGGTATTCCTGACCGGAGCCCTACACGGCCTCAGCTTTGCCCAGATTTCAGCTCTGTCATTCTGGTGGAGCTTTGGGATTGTCTTTACGATCTTCCTGTTAGCTATCCTGCTGCAAGTGTGGAGGAACAACAAGAAGAGTAGTGGACGTTAATGCCCGCACGAAAACAGCTCGCTGAAAACTAATTCAATCTGAGTTGAGACGCAATTTCCGCGTTTCCTGGATTGAACTATCCAGTTTCAGTTTGAGCACGTTTTCGGCGGGCTATTTTCATAGGAAATTATGTGTAGTTATTCGCTACGGCTAAGATAGTATCCGACATCTGCTACCAACTCGACCAAGCGATTAGAATAGCCCCATTCATTGTCATACCAAACCATAACCTTGATCAGATTACCGCCAACTACCTTCGTCAACGGAAGATCAACAATCCCCGAATATGAATTACCGATAAAATCACGGCTCACCAAAGGTTCCTCAGAAACACCCAAAATGCCTTGATAGAAATTACTTTGGGCGGCTTTTTTGAACGCGTCATTTACCTGCTCGACAGTCACATCTTTCCTGAGAAGCGCCGTCACGTCGCTAAGCGACACCACTGGAGTAGGTACACG
>JABZJR010000096.1 GCA_015257705.1 Nanosynbacter sp. | reverse complement strand
TGTTAAAACTGCGCCAGGAAATATTATTGATCAGCAGACAGGATCTGTCGTCGGTAGACATGACGGCGCAATTTTCTATACACTCGGTCAGCGTCATGGGCTGAACGTCGGCGGTGGATTGCCTTATTATGTTGTGGGCAAGGATATGGAGAAAAATGAGGTTTACGTGTCGCGCTCGATTGATAATGATAATCTGTGGCGAAAAGAACTTAGGCTGGCGGATATTCATTGGATTAACCAAGCACCGCATAAAGATAAGAATGTACAAGTTCGGTTGCGCCATCGAGGCACTTTATTCGACGCGAAAATTGACGGAGATATTGTGCACCTTTCTGCTTCGGAACGTGCCGTAGCTGCGGGTCAATCGGCGGTAATATATGACGGCGATGAATGTTTGGGTGGCGGAATCGTGAAAACAGATTGACGTTATAGGAAAAATAGTGTAAACTGTTCTAAAGTAAGGAATAATAAAACGTAGAGTTAAAGGAAGAATTAATTTTATGCTAGCAATTCGTTTGCAACGTTTGGGTCGCAAAGGTTATCCAGTATATCGCTTGGCGGTACAAGAAGCACATCGTCATCCATCAAGCGGTCGTGTAGTCGCTTATGTCGGTAGCTACAATCCACACACTAAAGAGTCAAATATCCAAGTTGAATTGGCTCAGAAATATTTGGACAATGGCGCACAGCCAACACCACGCGTAGTTAAGCTATTGAAAGAAGCTGGCGTTAAGTTGCCAAAGTGGGTTAAGGAAGTTACAGCTGACAAGCACAAAGCCATCCGTAATCCAGAAAAACTTCGCAAGAATCAACCAAAAGAAGAGCCAGCTGAAGAAGTAGCTGAATAATCTGTTGAGATTGGCAACTTGATCTATAAACCCCATCTGTAAGGTGGGGTTATTTTATGGTATAATTACACTCATGAATGCCCAAAAAATACGTAGTAAATATCTTGAATTTTATAAAAAACAGGGTCACGCCGTTGTTGAGCGTGCACCGTTGATTTTAACTAATGACCCGACGACTTTATTTACAGGCGCCGGAATGCAACCGATGATTCCGTACTTGCTTGGTGAGGCACATCCCGAAGGTAAGAGAATTGCCGATTCTCAAACGTGTTTGCGAGCGCAGGACATCGACGATATTGGCGATAATCGCCATACAACGTTTTTTGAGATGCTTGGGAACTGGAGTTTGGGCGACTATTTTAAGGAAGAGCAAATTGGCTGGATGTGGACGTTTTTGACTGAGGAAATTGGTCTTGATCCGCAGAGATTGTATGTAACGTGTTTTATTGGTGCGCCGGAATATAATATTGAGAAAGATGTTGAAGCGGCTAAATTGTGGCAGAAAAAGTTTGCAGAAAAGGGTATCGATGCAAAAATGGCGGACATCGGCAGTGAAGAGCAGGGAGCGGCGCGTGGTGTAAATCCAGGTGAAAGAATTTTCTTTTATGACGGCAGTAAAAACTGGTGGAGTCGTAATGGTGGTCCAGAAACTACTCCGGTGGGCGATCCGTGCGGTCCAGATAGTGAGATGTTTTATGAGTTTGATTTCATTGAGCATGATCCAAAATTTGGTGAAAATTGTCATCCGAACTGTGATTGTGGTCGATTTATGGAGATTGGTAATAACGTATTTATGGCGTATAAAAAAGTTGCTGAGGGGCAATTTGAGCCACTTGATAAGCCAAATATTGACCATGGATCTGGACTTGAGCGGATCGCAGCCGCAGCAAATAATGATCCTGACGTCTTTAAGATTAGCTTGCTTTGGCCGATTATTGAAAAGCTGCAAGATCTGAGCGGCAAGGATTACGCTTCACATACCGAAAGTATGCGAGTGATTGCTGACCATTTGAGGGCTGCGACGTTTATGGCGGTTGATGGGTGTGTGCCAAGTAATAAAGAGCAGGGCTATGTAATGCGTCGTCTGCTCCGTCGGGCAATTCGTTATAGTTTTGATTTGGGTATCGAGCAGAATTTCCTGCAAGAAGTTGTGCCGACAATTGCTGATTTGTATGAAGCCGATTTTCCAGAGGTAAAGAATAATCGCGACAATATAATTGCCGTCCTCGTTAAGGAAGAAAAAGCTTTTCGCCAAACTCTAAGAAAAGGTTTGCGACAAATGCAGCGCTACATTGACGATGGCTTGACTGGTGAAGAATTGTTTACTTTGTACGACACCTTCGGTTTTCCAGTGGAACTCAGTACGGAAGAGGCATATAAACAGGGAATTAAACTTTCGGACAATTGGCGCGAGGGATTTACCGCGAAAATGAATGAGCAGAGGCAACGCTCTAAGACGGCTCGCAAGGGGCAATTTAGCGGTGGCTTGGAAGGTCATGACT
>JABZJR010000095.1 GCA_015257705.1 Nanosynbacter sp. | reverse complement strand
AGACTATCCTGGAGTATAGAACGTAATTCCAGACGAGGCTGACTACTGTGGCGGCTAGCTTGCTAATTAATAGAGCGAGTGATTTATTTAATCCGAAGTTTATAAATATCGGTGTAATAATAGCAATAATAATTGTCTGAATTACCCATAAACCAAACAATGTAACTGCCGCGAATAAAAGAAATTGTTTTTTCAAGTTTTGGGATGTTGACTTGAAGGTGTATTTTTTATTTGCAAAAAATGAGAACAAAAAGGCAACGAATGTTGATATAAAATTAGCAAACTCTTTTGGGGTATTTAAGAAGATTGTTAGGCTAAAAAGTATGCCAAAATCTAGTATTGTATTAGTACTACCAACGATAAGAAATCTTAATTTATCGGCGTGTTTTTTTAATATTTCCTGCATGATACTCCTCTATTAAATATAATGGTCTATTTTTTGTTTCAATAAATATCCGTCCTACATATTCGCCAATTATGCCCAGAGATAATAACTGAACTCCCCCGAGGAATAAGATGACTGCCATTAAGGAAGAATAGCCAGCTCCGGTGGAGACTCCGAACAAAGGGCGAACTAAAAGATAGACTATCCAAACAAAAGCAATAAACGAAACAATGAATCCAAAAATAGTTGCCATGCGTAGCGGTGCGGTAGTAAAGCTGGTAATTCCGTCGATTGCTAAGTTAAGCAGTTTCCGGTAATTCCATTTGGTTTGACCAGCTAACCTGGGGTCGCGATTATAAAATATCTCTTTTTTCTTATAGCCAATCCAGCTGAAAATTGCCTTTGTATTGCGCTGAGATTCACGGAATTTTTGCAAAGCCTCAATGCATCGGCGGTCCAGTAAGCGAAAATCTCCAGTGTCGACCTGAATGGGGATGTTGGTCGATTTCTGCAATATTCTGTAATACCATTGGCTGGTTTTTTTCTTCAGCCAGGTTTCGCCTTGTCGGTTGTTGCGGCGAGCATAAACGTCATCGTAACCATCTTCCCAATACGAAATCATTTCCTGGATGAGCTCTGGCGGGTCTTGTAAATCTGCATCAATAATCACCAGAGCATCACTTTTTACGTGGTCAATTCCAGCTATCATCGCAATTTCCTTACCGAAGTTTCGCGATAGATTTATATAGCTAATTTGAGAATCTTTTTTTGATTGCTCGGCTATGATTGAAAAAGATTTGTCGGTGCTGCCGTCGTTTATAAAGAGAAATTCAAATTGATAATTGGGCGTGTTTTTTGTAAATTCGTCCAAGCGCTTAAATAATTGTGGTAAAACGGATTCTTCGTTGTAGACGGGGACGAGGAGAGTGATGGTTTTCATAGTATTAATATATTATTTTATTCTGAAAAAATGCTTAAATTTTAATAAACCAGTTTGATTTGGTAGCGGTCCATCGTGGATAATATTACGAATATAGTCGACGGAAACCTTACGATTTTTTTGGATATGAAGACGTTTTTTATAAGCTGCTGGTTTGTGAATAATTGATGCTAAAGCACCCTTGAATGCAGACCAACCGTTGCCGTGACGAATTGCGCTGGCAAAAATCAACCAATATGTCAGCAAAAATCGTACACCAATATACCAAAATAATTTACCCGGAACATTTTTAATGAAGACTAATGGTAAGTTTTTGAAAGTATTATAAACAGCTAATCCGGGGACTTTTTTACTACTAGCGCCAACTTTATGATAAGCGATAGCCTTGGGTGTGAAGCGAATTTTCCAGCCGGCTAATTGTACTCGGAAGCTTAAGTCGACATCTTCATAATACATGAAGAAATCTTCATCAAACATATCTATATCATCAAAGATTTTTGCACGATAAATAGCCCCGCCGCCAGTCGCACCAAATACTTCTCCAGGCTTAGTTGGTGCGTTTTTTATCAATTCATCACGGTTTCTTGGTCCAGGAAGTCCCCACGTTGTGTAAAAATCTCCAGTTGTGTCGAGAGTCTTGCTATTGCGTCTTTGTAAGATTCCAGTCGCAATTCCGCATTCTGGGTATTTTGATAATTGATAAATGAGAGATTCGCACCAGTTTTTATCAGCTATCGCATCCGGATTAAGTACTCCAATATATTCAAAGTTGTTTTTTAGGGCGTAGATTAATCCTGTATTAATTCCTCCCGCGAATCCTAGATTATCTGAGTTTTTGAGCAAAATAATCTTTTCTTTTTTATGTGATGATATATATTCTTCAAATACAGTAACAGAATTGTCGCTACTATTATTATCTACTATAATAATAGTAGGTTTTAAGGTTTGTTTTATTAATGAATCAACACACTCTATGGCGTCGTCGGATCCGTTCCAATTAAGAACTATAATTGCAAGTCTATTCATAATGTTCTTTTTGTATTGTATAATAGGTAATGTATATT
>JABZJR010000094.1 GCA_015257705.1 Nanosynbacter sp. | reverse complement strand
GTACAAGACCCGGGAACGTATTCACCGTAGCATGGCTGATCTACGATTACTAGCGATTCCGGCTTCATGGAGTCGAGTTGCAGACTCCAATCCGAACTGGGACATATTTTATAGATTTGCTCCATCTCGCGATATTGCTTCTCATTGTATATGCCATTGTAGCACGTGTGTCGCCCCGGACATAAGGGCCATGATGACTTGACGTCGTCCACACCTTCCTCCTCCTTACGAAGGCAGTCTCATTAGAGTGCTCAGCCGAACTGTTAGCAACTAATGACGTGGGTTGCGCTCGTTGCGGGACTTAACCCAACATCTCACGACACGAGCTGACGACAGCCGTGCAGCACCTGTCTTAACATTTCTGCAAGCAGACACTCTTCTATCTCTAGATGATTTGTTAGATATCAAGTCCGGGTAAGGTTCTTCGCGTATCTTCGAATTAAACCACATGCTCCACCGCTTGTGCGGGTCCCCGTCTATTCCTTTGAGTTTTAATCTTGCGACCGTACTCCCCAGGCGGTATACTTAATCCGTTAGGTGCATTACTGCCAAGACTAGCTTAGCAACAACTAGTATACATCGTTTAGGGCGTGGACTACCAGGGTATCTAATCCTGTTTGCTCCCCACGCTTTCACGCATTAGCGTCAGTTGAGTTCCAGCAGATCGCCTTCGCAATGGGTATTCCTGGTGATCTCTACGGATTTTACCCCTACACCACCAATTCCATCTGCCTCTCCCTCACTCTAGATTATCAGTTTCCCAAGCAGTTCTATGGTTAAGCCATAGGATTTCACAAGAGACTTGATAATCCGCCTACGCGTCCTTTACGCCCAGTGATTCCGAGTAACGCTTGCACCCTCCGTATTACCGCGGCTGCTGGCACGGAGTTAGCCGGTGCTTATTCGTTAGGTACCGTCATTGTTCTTCCCTAACAAAAGGAGTTTACGCTCCGAAAAGTGTCATCCTCCACGCGGCGTTGCTGCTTCAGGGTTTCCCCCATTGAGCAATATTCCCTACTGCTGCCTCCCGTAGGAGTCTGGACCGTGTCTCAGTTCCAGTGTGACTGATCATCCTCTCAGACCAGTTATGCGTCATAGCCTTGGTGAGCCATTACCTCACCAACTAGCTGATACAATATAGCCTCATCCTACACCGAAAAACTTTCCCTATCTAACTTATGTTAAAGAGGAGTATAGAGTATTAGCAGTCGTTTCCAACTGTTGTCCTCTAGTGTAGGGCAGATTAGCTATACATTACTCACCCGTGCGCCACTAACTCATAAGAGCAAGCTCTTACTTGTCCGTTCGACTTGCATGTATTAGGCACGCCGCCAGCGTTCACTCTGAGCCAGGATCAAACTCTCCATATTAATTACCTATCTAATAGATAGGATTTTTATTATGAAGTTTTTAATCAAAAAACTTTTAGTTTTTATATTAGTTTGTCTAATCTATTATTTAATCATAATAGACTGGCTCAATCGATCACTTGTTTAGATTTCAAAGATTGACTAATAGTTTAACAATTGTAAGTTAAAAGAACAACGATAAGAAAAAGGCTTTATTAACGTTGAAGTTAAAGGTGGTTTCTCGTTTCGTGAGCTGGAATTATATATGAGGGATGCTTAAATGCAGATTAAAAAATGGCAACTTTTTTAAAAAATAAAAACTATAAGATTTTAATCAAATTTAACTATTTTCTTTTATAGATGTAAAGCCACTTTCTTTTTCTATAATAATAGTTGTTTGATTGCCACGTTTATCAGTTATTGTTATTTTACAATCTTTTTTTAGAAGTCTATCATAAGGACGTTTCGCTCCACCAGAAGTAGTACTTGCTACTCTCATTGGACGACCCATTTCATCAAAAATTATAGTTTGCATTCCACTACAACCATCTTTAAAATCAACTGATGTTATGCCAAACCTTTTTCCTAAATTTAATTCTTTATTCCATTTTTTACAAATAGCCTCTGTTACTATTCCACTGCTCCAGCCTCCACTAAGAAGTTTCCCGCTTTTATAGATATCATTCGCAACTTCATTTTCTGAATTTATATTTCCATTTAAACTTTTATCAAAAAAGACACTATATTTCCACGTAACAACTCCCGGCTCATCTATAGAGCATTTTTGTAAACTAGTATTATTAAAAGCTACTCCCCACCTCATTCTAAACCATCTCACAGGATTATCACTAACAAAATTTTCATACTTATCATCCTGCATAGCAAGGTGTTGAGTATATCTTATATGAGTTAGGATCTGATTTGCGGCTTCTCTTGAGGCATTTCTATTTAGTTTTGGGATCATAATGGCAGCTAAAATTCCAACAATAACAATAACAAAAACAAGCTCTATCATCGTAAAAGCTTTTTTTTTCATAGCTTATCGT
>JABZJR010000093.1 GCA_015257705.1 Nanosynbacter sp. | reverse complement strand
TCATGTCACAATGCCATTTCTTTCATAATTATGTTTTTTGCACCCAGCAGTCGTGCAATCAGCTCTTTTATTTGTTGCAATTTATCATCATCCAGCATTTTACAAGTTGTCAGCGCTATATACGCCACGCCGCTTTCCGGCCACGTATGAATCGCGATATGCGACTCCGACAAAAGCAGGGCAGCGCTGATTCCTTGTGGAGAAAATTGATGCATCACCGATTCCAAAGAATGCAAGCCCGCCAATTCCGTAACATTTCTTAACATTTTCTGCAGCTCATCCGCGTCATTAAGTAAAGCAGAATCAACTTCGCTCACCTTTATGGTTATAGATTGGACCGCGGCATACATATTATAGTAATTATATCATCTCTAGGGCGCCAGGAGTAAAGGTAAAACGCGACTCTTAGGGAATATCGGTATTTAGATTATTAGGGAATTATAACCAAATAATACAGAAAAAATCCCCGAATCCCATTACCGGGATTTAAGTGGGGATTCTTCTGGAAACATCCCCTCAGAGGATGAACCTCTTAAAAGGAGGGGATATTAATAGCTACACTATAGCAAACAATCCTCAAGATATCAATGATCAATAGCCTGTAAATTTCTTAGAAGACAGGTAATAGGGCGGGATACTCTCTATGAGAGCAACATAAGAAAAGCCCCTGTGTCGCCAGGGGAACTTATCGAACCTGGTTATAACACAGAGGCTTCTGATCGCAATATAGCACGAGAAGCCCAAAGTATCAACGATGAGAGTGATCACGCCACAACAAGAAAATCCCCATGGAGCCAGCAGGGACGAACCCGTCAACTGAGTTACGCCATCTAGGGGATTCTCATGCGGATAGTGTAACAAATAATATAACAGGGCGCAATACTCTTTATGAAGGTAATGTGCGAAGCCAAGAAAAAAGCCACCCAGGTGACCTTAATGGTGCGCCCCGTGGACAAGCCGAACGGGGACTGGGCGACTTTTCTAATGAAAATATAGCACAAGAAGTCAGGAATATCAATGAGGAGAATGATCACACCACAACAAGAAAAGCCCCTGTGTCGCCAGGGGAACTTATCGAACCTGGTTATAACGGTGAAGTATCACTAAAATCTGCATATAAAAAACCGCTAGCCAATTCACTAGCGGACGTTGAGCGTAACGTGGTTTCGGACGAATCCGCTCAGATAACTCCGAACGAAGACGCCCGTTTAGCACCAAACAATCGTTCGATTGAAGTTGCCGATAGGCAGCTCGCTGACAACTTTACAGGTGCTACGACCGATGATAGTGTAGCAAATAACAGTAGAAATGTCAATGAAGACGTTAAATACAAGCTCAATCCAGAGCATGAAGCACAAGTCAGAGCGTATAACGAACATATAACACGTTTACGCCAACGTGAAGAGTACTTACGTGGTCAAGGAATGAGTGAAAATGCTCCAAGCCATGATTAACCTACGTAAAGCTCAAGAACAAGCTATATACGCCAGAGATCATATAGGTGAGGTGGATGAGAACGGATTGAAGTATAAACTAGACAACTCTATGTTTTACCGCGGACAAGAAAGTCCAAATAAAGGTATTCAATACAATAACACTAGATTTGCTAACCAGAATGTCGACGCTGAATTTAATACAGGGGCGGTAGAGAGGTTGGCTCAAGGGCTGAAGTATGGCACAGATAAGGATATTTCTTTTTTGCGAATGAGACCTGAACTATTAGATCAGGCTAATGTTATTAGGAAAACCAGAGGTCTAAATCCGTACAAAGATAATACTGTCACTGCGTATAAAAACGCTGTGAATAATCACTTAAATAAACGCGTTAATGAAGGCATGAGTCCCGAAAGAGCCGCATATATGGCTGCTGATAGCCTAATAAGCCCTGAATCTCAGGCATATGGAGGAACTACCAGTAGAAGCGGATATAATCGTGATCATATAAATATAGTAGCTAGCCCAGGCGAGACTGGCAGATACAATACGGCTACAATAGCTGATTTTAATGGGAATATAAGCTTAAAGAACATTTCACCAAGAAGAGAAGGAGAAATAAAAAATCTCTCCCAACAACGAGAAGAGATTTCGAGAGCTTCGGATGGGGGCGCAAATGTTGTTCCATCATCCACCAATAGCGATAGCTATGTCGGCGGCGCGCCAGTTTCCGCCGGTCGGAGCTCTGATGGTGCTAATATAGCACAAGAAGCCCAAAATGTCGACGGCGGCGGTAACCGTGCCAGTGCCGCTCAGTTGGCAGAATACGACCAAAATAATACTTGCGCAATAACATTGATTGGAGTACACTGTAGTTACAGTCCCTTAAGTAAGGATTGTATCAATATCTAAATTGTTAGGGAACTATAACAAGTTCTTGCGGTCGAGCATAGTCAGATACATTATATCAATATCTAAATTGTTAGGGAACTATAACCCGCCTACCGATCCGCCCTTTCTGCG
>JABZJR010000092.1 GCA_015257705.1 Nanosynbacter sp. | reverse complement strand
CGCCTGTTCGCAACAAATATACAGTTAGCGATCGGACCCAAATCGCTCCAGCGCCCAGTCCAGCCACGATCAGTAGCACGCTGTTGGTAATAGCAAACGCACCAATCACGCCGTCAAAGCTAAAGCTGGCGTCCAAAATTTCCAAATATAACAAGCTAGCAAACGCCGCCCAACCGGTTTTAACCTTAACGGATTTCGCGTCATCTTCATGGAAAAATGACCCGAATAGTTCCAACCCAATATGCAGCACAATTCCAAGAACCGCTGAAATCAACACCAAAGATTTATGCGGCGCCTCGACCGTAAAATACAAAACAGCCGCCACGCTAAGCATTATGCACACCTTAAAATTCTCAAATCGCCCAGCCTTCGCCAAGATCGGCTCAACGTGTCGCATCCAGTGGACACGCTTGTTGTAATCGATGAAATAGCTAAGCCCAATCATAATCAAAAATGCACCACCAAACGCGTCAATCATCGGCGACGCCTCGTGCAGGATTTTGCCGTACTCAACAGGTTTATGAAGCGCCAGATTGACAACATCCATAAATCCGTGGCCGCTCGCAATCATCACAATAGCAATTGGCAATATAAATCGAACGACAAACACCGCCACAAATATGCCAGCCGTCAGGAAGACTTTCTGCCAAACTTGGCTCATTCCCGCCAAAACCTTGCTATTTATCACCGCGTTATCGAAACTAAACGTAACTTCCAAAACCACCAAAATAGTAAATAGCCAAAGACCGCTAACGCCCATATGGCTAAAAATCAAACTACCCAGACCTAAGGTCAATAGGACCGAAAACCAGAAAATCCGAAACGGATGATGTGAATGTAAAAGATGCTTCATATTGATTTAGTATAGCATAAGCATGGAGTATAATTTTATATATGGCACAAAAATCGCCAGATGGTCGCATAAAAAAGTTTTTATCAGCCAACAGCGAATTGATCGGTTGGGTGGTTTTTGGCGTCCTTATAATTTCTATTTATCAATTCAGCTCACGATTTGGTGTTATGTTATTAAACGGAGAATTTGCAGAATGGTGCAATAAATTACTTCCGTCATTACAAGATTTTATCACGCTGACGTTAAGCGTAATTGTCGAGGCGGTCCCATTCTTAATTTTAGGAATTATCATATCCGCGCTTATCAGGTACTTTTTATCATCAAAAGATGTCTTCAAAATGTTACCAAAAAACACCTTCCTTCGACGAATTGCACTCTCTATGATCGGGCTAATTTTACCTGTATGCGAATGTGGTAACGTACCAATTGCACGCAGCTTAATAGCAAATGGACTGAAACCCGCCGACGTTATTAGCTTTCTTTTCGCCGCGCCAATCTTAAATCCGATAACCATAATTTCAACTATGACCGCCTTCAGTTTTGACACCCGAATGGTTTGGTGGCGAATTATTTTTGCGCTAATTATCGTACAAATAACCGCTTTTATCGTCAGCTTTTTCAAGGAAGATTCTGTCGTTAATCCAGAGTTTGAGAAACTTTGCCACTCTCATAATCACGGTTCAAAATTGTCAAACATATTCAGCTCATCACGTAATGAATTCTGGCAATTATTTACTATGTTAGTCTTAGGCGCTAGCATCGCAGCTGCCACACAAATCTTCGTTCCGCGATTCATCATAAACGCCGTCGGCGGCGACATTTTCTTATCAGTCATATCCATGATCACACTAAGTTTCATCATTTCGATATGCTCCAGCATCGACGCATTCTTCGCACTGGCTTATGTGCGAAATTTCACAACAGGCTCAATTTTATCTTTCTTGCTATTCGGACCGATGATAGACATTAAAATGATTACGCTGTTAAAAACAACTTTTCGCTGGAAATTTATTGCAACAAATACCTTAACTGTGTTCGTCTTATCTCTAATTGTCGGGCTGGGAGTTAACTTATATGTACGCTAATCTTACAAAATCAATTGGCGGAATTGTCATTTGTGTATATATTTTGCTATTGGCTTGGCGCGACCAACTCGGCTTTTACGTTCATCCACGCTATCACACATTCGCGGTCGTAATTAGCGTAATCGGCGTTATACTTTTGCTTATTGATATAATGTTGCAATTAAAAAATAAACCCGCAAAAGACAAATATAGAATTAGCTTGAAAAAAATTGCCCCTATATCTTACTTTGCAATAATTATATTATCAGTCGGCTACATATTGCCGCCAAAATCACTCTCTCCAAGCAGTCTCGCGCAAAAAGAAAGCCCTGCGATTATTGAGCCCGAAAGTCGTTGCGAAACACCTCAGCCGAAAGAGAACTCTTCTACAATCTCAATAAATCGCTGGAAAACCGCTATAAATTCTTGCAAAGAGGCCGCTTATTTTAACGGCAAAGATATCACCGTTACTGGCTTCGTTTCAAATGATCTGTTAAAAAACTACGGCTATAATTACTTCAATATTGCCAGATATGTCATAAGTTGCTGTACTGTTGACAGCGTGCCTATGAAAATC
>JABZJR010000091.1 GCA_015257705.1 Nanosynbacter sp. | reverse complement strand
TAACTACTGTGTTCGAGATGGGAACAGGTGGACCCTCGTAGCTATCGCCACTGAATCTGTCAGAGTTTGTACTCTGAAAACCACATAGAAGGTATATATATTTGTTGCACATATTTCTGCTTATTGTTTTAAGTAAAGCCCTCGATCTATTAGTACCAGTCAGCTCCAAACCTCACGGCTCTTCCACACCTGGCCTATCAACCATGTCGTCTACATGGGATCTTACTAGCTTATGCTATGAGAAACCTCATCTCAAGGCTGGTTTCACGCTTAGATGCTTTCAGCGTTTATCCGTCCCGAACGTAGCTACCCAACTGTACCCTTGGCAGGATAATTGGTACACCAGCGGTTCGTCCACTCCGGTCCTCTCGTACTAGGAGCAGCCCCCTTCAAGTTTCTTGCGCCCGCGATGGATAGGGACCGAACTGTCTCACGACGTTCTGAACCCAGCTCACGTACCACTTTAATCGGCGAACAGCCGAACCCTTGGGACCTACTTCAGCCCCAGGATGTGATGAGCCGACATCGAGGTGCCAAACCTCCCCGTCGATATGGACTCTTGGGAGAGATTAGCCTGTTATCCCCAGGGTAGCTTTTATCCGTTGAGCGATGGCCCTTCCACTCGGCACCACCGGATCACTAAGCCCGACTTTCGTCCCTGCTCGACCTGTCCGTCTCGCAGTCAAGCTCCCTTCTGCCTTTACACTCTTCGAGCGATTTCCGTCCGCTCTGAGGGAACCTTTGGGCGCCTCCGTTACTCTTTAGGAGGCGACCGCCCCAGTCAAACTGCCCGCCTAAGACTGTCCAGCCGGTTGTTAATCGGCCTGTTAGAAATCAATTAATCAAAGGGTGGTATCCCAACAACGACTCCTCTAAGACTGGCGCCCTAGATTCTAAGTCTCCCACCTATCCTGTACATTCATTAACTAAGTTCAATCTTAGGTTGCAGTAAAGCTCCATGGGGTCTTTCTGTCCAGTCGCGGGTAACCTGCATCTTCACAGGTACTTCAATTTCACCGGGTCCCTCGTTGAGACAGTGCGCAAGTCGTTACACCTTTCGTGCGGGTCGGAACTTACCCGACAAGGAATTTCGCTACCTTAGGACCGTTATAGTTACGGCCGCCGTTTACTGGGGCTTCAATTCAGAGCTTCGACCGAAGTCTAACCCCTCCTCTTAACCTTCCAGCACCGGGCAGGTGTCAGGCTGTATACGTCATCTTTCGAGTTTGCACAGCCCTGTGTTTTTGTTAAACAGTTGCCTGGACCTATTCTCTGCGCCTCATTATACATGAGGACCCCTTATCCCGAAGTTACGGGGTCAATTTGCCTAGTTCCTTAACCATGAATCTCTCAACGCCTTAGTATATTCTACCCGACCACGTGTGTCCGTTTGCGGTACGGGTCGCATAAACATTAAGTTTAGCGGATTTTCTCGGAAGTATGATTACCTGCACTCAAGTCGTCCCGAAAGACAACCCGTACTTTCATCGTTCAGCTCGGATGGTGGATTTGCCTGCCATCCTCATAGCCTACAGACTTAAACGCCCTATTCCGTCAGGGCGCGGCAGTGTCACTGCTCCGTCTCCACATCACTGAATATGCGAGTTGCGGAATATTAACCGCATCTGCCATCGCCTTCGCCGTTCGGCTGAGACTTAGGACCCGACTAACCCCGGGCTGATTGGCATCGCCCGGGAAACCTCGGTCTTTCGGCGAAAGGGAATCTCACCCTTTTTATCGTTACTTATACCTACATTTGCTTTTCCATAAACTCCAGGATCAGTTACCTTCACCATTCAACGTCGATGGAATGCTCCCCTACCGATACTTTTAATTTACATTACTATCCCGCGCCTTCGGTATCTGACTTATACCCGATTATTATCCATGCCCGGACCCTCGACTAGTGAGCTGTTACGCACTCTTTGAATGAATGGCTGCTTCCAAGCCAACATCCTAGCTGTCACGGGGACCAGACTTCGTTAGACTAACTTAGACAGAATTTCGGGACCTTAGACGGCGGTCTGGATTCTTCTCCTCTCGGGGACGGACCTTAGCACCCGCCCCCTTACTGCACATCTGCTATCCATAAGCATTCGGAGTTCGTCAGGTCTCGATAGGCGGTGAAGCCCTCTTGACCTATCGGTCGCTCTACCTCTCATGGAGATCGATGCACGCGGCACCTAAATGCCTTTCGGGGAGTACGAGCTATCTCCAAGTTTGATTGGCCTTTCACTCCTACACTCACCTCATCGGGAAGCTTTTCAACGCTTATCCGTGCGGTCCTCCATCCGGTGTTACCCGGACTTCAACCTGGGCAAGTGTAGATCACTTGGTTTCGCGTCTACCCCATCTGACTCGACGCCCTATTCAGGCTCGCTTTCACTGCGGATACGTGACTAATGGCACTTATCCTTGCCAGACATGGTAACTCGTAGGTTCATTATGCAAAAGGCACGCCGTCACTGAATTAACAGCTCCGACCGCTTGTAGGCGCATGGTTTCAGGAACTATTTC
>JABZJR010000090.1 GCA_015257705.1 Nanosynbacter sp. | reverse complement strand
TTTATTATATCATCTGCGTAATCTTTGATATAATTATAAGCATGAGAAGAAAATACTCATTGCCTAAGGTGGGCATGCTGGCAATAGTAGTGGCTTTGGCTATTTCGGTAACGGCTTTTTTTATCTATACATATGCGGCGCCAAGCTCGCCAAATTGGACTTTATGGGGTGAATCTTGGGTAACTAAGAATTTTAATTCGGCAGACGCTGAAAATTACGGCTCTGATTGGAAGAGTGGGCCGAATAGATTAAAGAACGTAAAGCCCGGCGATACTGTCGACTGGTGGCATGGTATTCGTGTTCAGAATGGTCCTACGGATGATGTTATAGTTGGTGTTCAACAAGATGTCTTTGACCTAAGAACGAATCAGCCAATAGATAGTGATAAGAGCTTAAACGGGCGGGGTGCTTGGCATAGTGAACGTTCTGCGAAATTTGAGAATAAATCTAAATGGAGCGATTATGCTTGGATTCGTAAATATAACCCAGCAGATTATCATACAACCTCTATGGAGGCATTGAATGGTAAATCTCGATTGGAAGATCTTCATGGCGAGCTTGGAAAAAATAAGTTTATGTATACGCGAGTCATCAAGAAAGAGGATATGGGAAAGCGTATTTGTCAGCGAGTTTATTGGAGCAAGGGGAGTGCTCGATCAACTGCCGGTTGGACATACTCGTCTTACGCCTGTGCTGAGGTGCCATATGATTATGATGTCGAACCTTCGGTGAATGTCAATTCAGATTACATTAACGCAGAAAGCGCCACTAGTGTTGATGGTATAAATGCTGGTTTAAGTAATAAAGGACCAGCTAAAACACAAGGCTCTTCGTATGCACTTGCTAGGTTTATTTCTCGGGACACAGAAGTTTCGAGTATGAATGGGGCATCAATTTCATTAGCAAGCGGAACGACTCATGATTGGTCGTGTGCGGTTGTGCGATTGATAAAAGAGCAACATAGAGAGCTGAATATTGATGGTAGTACATGTAAAGAGATTATCGGTAATGGCGGAAATAATCAGCTTAATGTTGGATTAACGACAATTGCGACTAATGCTACCGACACGCTTGGAGGTGTGAAATTGAACTCCAATGACAGTTTATGTTATGTTGCAATGGTTAGCGGCTATAATGGTCTGGTTTCTTCGACAGATTTTAGATATGCGATTAAGTGTGTTAAAACTTCAAAGAGGCCAAAAGTTCAGGTTTGGGGTGGAGATATAAAAACAGATAAAGATGTAATTACCAGCACGACATCTAATACTATAATTGGACCAGATAGTCAAACTATTGTAGATAAACCTACGATGCAATCAATGGGGCTATGGGGTACAGGTTTAGATAGAAACGGTAATATTCTTAAAGGAGATAAGGTTGTTAATTCTAGTAATTATGGATATAAAGATGGTGATAAGCCGGATGAACATTGGTCAATAATTTGTTCGGAAGATTCATATGGAGGTAATGGCAATCAAAGGGCGTATAATAAATCTACCAATACAGCTGAAGATTTACCAAATTGCCGAGGCAATGCGAATAACCTAACTAATGAATATGAAGCGAGAACTGCCGTAACGACTTGGTGGCGTGATGGGAGCGGACTTCATCAACGTGAGGGTTTTCTTCCGTGTGATGCTATAGCAGATAAAGACTTGGTGGGAAAGTCTCCCATTATTCCAAGTAGCCCATATTGTCATCAGGGAGTTTGGGATGAGATTCCGAATGCAAAGTGGATTAGTATTAATAGTTATGGACGTCATACTTATTCCGACGACAAACCAGATCCGGCTGTAAAAAAATGTCTTTTTGTCACTGATTCGAAGATGTTGGATTGCGGAAATACTTATGTTTTTAGGTTAAAAAATGTTAAATTGAGTGAGCTAAAAAATGCTAAAAAATTGAGTCTTAATTTTGCTGGTGCTGCCGATAACTATGTTAGAGTAAAAATAAACGGCTATGAAATGGATACCGTAGGAAATGCGGGAGGCACGTCTAGTGGTGTACAACATCAAGGTTGGGCGCTTCCAGGGTTTACGTCTGGTTCTCGATTTACTGCCGAAATGAAACCGGGTACTGTTTTGTATGGAGATGGAAATGTGATTGATATTTACGTTAAGTCCAACCCGTCTCATATGGGTTTGGTGATTAGTGATATATCGTTATCGTATACGATGGATCGTACTTATCAGAATATGTATGGCTCTTGGGGTGAATATGGAATTATTGCCAATGGTAAGGCTGAATCAGCTTCAGGAGCTGGACTGTCGTCATCGTTTAATGGTCGCTCGGGTGTAAATCCACGCGATTACAACAAATTAACTTTCGCTAATACTCCAAAGTTTGGTAATTTCAGTAGTACCAGCTCAGTTCCAGATAATTTTACTTTACCGTCGGTTGGTGGCGTCAAGGGTAGTGTTTCTGGTAGTGTGGATGTCAATAACTTGGCCACAGGTGAATATAATGCTGGAAACGTAACCTTAACGGGGTCAAAATTAAGTGTAGGCAAGAGTATAGTCATAAAGTCCTCGGGCGTAGTTAG
>JABZJR010000008.1 GCA_015257705.1 Nanosynbacter sp. | reverse complement strand
CAATAAACTATTAGCGGCTGTGTCGGTGGGTGCGTCTCGTGAGTATCTATAAATTTTAAGAAAGCCGCCACCCACTAACTCAGTCGCTAAGCGAACAATAAAGGAGAAATAAAATGAAAAATAATACAAAAAATATCAACGAATCAAAGAAGAAGAACATCAACTGGAAGCAATTGCTTGAAAAGGCTAAATCAATCTTATTAATTATCATGATTACTGCCGCTATAGCATTTTACGCGGGTATTCAATATCAGATCAATAAGACAGAGGAAGTGGACAATAAGGTCCGTCAAGCAACATTACAGTTAAAAAAATAACTCGGAAGTCTGCAGCTATTTCCGAGATAGATAAAAGCGCTGCAAAGACAGATCCGAAAGTCGAACCAACCGTGCCGCAACCAAAATCAGTTGCGGTATCGGGCTGCGAATTGGTTCGACGGGAACTGTCAAAATATTCAGGATGGGATGTTAGTCTAATGCTAGCTATCGCTAAGGCTGAGAATAGAAGCTGTAATCCGCTTAATCATAATCTTACCAACTCTGAAAATCACGGAGTATGTGTTGGTAGCTATGGCGTATTACAAGTTGGCTGTCTGCATTTTCAACCTCATGATGATAGAAACGATACCGCAACAGTTGTAAGGGTTGCTTATCGAGTTTGGCAGTCTCAAGGCTATAAAGCATGGACTACATATCGCACAGGGGCGTATAAGGAGAATCTATAATGGCTGATAAACAAAGTTTACTAGCTGGAGTGAAGCTAGAGTACGAAAGACTAGAAAGTGAAGACTATCTAATAAAACGTCTTCGCAATTGGCGCAATCGTATGCGTCGTAAACAAAAGGGCAAACAGTAATGTATATAAGAGCAACTCACAAGAAGTTTGACTTAGAAAGCATTAAGGCTGTAGCCACTTGTCCAGAGTGTAAATCTAAGCATCTCATGATATCCAGAGGAAGGCTCACTTGTCGTAATTGTGGTACTGAGATAGGCAGACTTGGTAAGACTAATAAATATGGTGCTAAGCGTACCGAGATGAATGGTAAGATATACGATTCAAAGTTTGAAGCACAAGTAGCTGCCGAGCTAGAAATCGAAAAGAATCTCGGCCAGATAAAAGACTATGACACTCAATACAGAATAGAAGGTTGGGTCTATGACGAAAACGGCAATCCAGCATTCCCATATCGTCACAAAGTAGACTTTAGAATACATAATCTAGACGGATCATTCACTTTACGTGAAGCAAAAGGCGTAGAAACTGATGACTATAAATGGCGTCGTAAGATCCTAGAAAAGGTGTGGTTACCAGCCCACCCTGAATATACATATGAAGTCGTATATCAGAAGAATAGCAATCGTTATAAGCGAAAAGGAGCGTCTAGATGATAACTCAAAGAAAGAAAGCAGTACTTGCGTTATGGAGGCTATATAAAGCCATGAGTAATACTGTAGACTCACTCATAATCAACAGAGAAGACATACCTTCTGCCGATCAATGGATAAATGACTTAGAGTCTGATATGAAGGTGGTCAAAGAGTGGATTAGCGCACTATCTGACAATTATTAAATAGTCTGGTGCCCAGATCTACGTTTGTACCATTGGCGTAGAAATTTTAATTAAAGATTGGAAGGACAAGTTATGAAACTAATCGTGACAGTTGATTATAAGAATGACGAATCATTTGGATATGTTTCTACAAGCACTAAAAAAGAAAATACGATGGCGGAAGTCTGGAAAGGTGTCCAAAAACAGTTAGAAGAAAAAGGTTATAAGATAATCACTCTTTCTGTGGAGGAGTACGAGGAGGAATAAATCATGAAAAAACCAGTAGCAGAAGTAAGTATCAAGATATTTAGTGAAAACGGTCATTACAAAGCCAACGCTTTCGTCAGTATAGACTCTGACGATGTAAAGGCTACTCTTGCTACACTAGAAGCTTTAGGCGATTTATCAGGAAAAATTATCAATGAAAAATCAAAGGAACTCGTAAAGAATATCTTTGAGGGTATTGTACCAGATGATGAACTAGAGAAACTTATTACAGATATTGAGAAAACACAATGTACATGCTGATTTGGATAATATTTGTACTGTGTATTCTGGCTCTTGTAGCTATTTCAGAATACAACATAGCTAAACAAGATGCAGAATGGATTAAAGAGGAGGAAAAGAAATGGAAAAAGAAGTAATACAACCTTATTACGAAGATGATTATCAATCATTGGATGAGATGAGTACTATCGACCTTCTAGAAATGAAGGATAGTGCGCTCGAAGAACTAAACGAGCGAGAACATATTATTCATCGAATCAATCAAATACTAGACAGTCGAATCGAAGGCGAGCGACCTAAGCTAGCTAAGGAGAAGAAATGAAAGAATTTAGTATTCCAGTAAAAATAACTTTAGACTGTTATTTATCAGTTAAAGCCAGCAATCAAGATGAAGCTTATGAAATTGCCGATGACACCATGTACTGGGCATACCAAAATGGCGCACCAGAGCGACACAAGGACTTATCTATCCTAGACTGTGAGATAGCAGTGGATGGTGAAGATATAGATTTAGACGAGTGGAGAGACCCGTCCGATACAAATGAAAGCTAAATGTACCCTACGGGGGTAAGGAGGAAGAATAATGTCAGGCACACGGTCTGGAGGCTTAAAGGCCGCTCAGAAAAACTTAGCAAGCAATCCTAACTTCTACGCAGAAATCGGACGAAAAGGTGGCTCAGCTACATTTGCAAGCCACAGAAGTTGTAAAGGATTTGCTCAAGATATTGAATGCGATTGCGACCTAATCGACGGTCCTCACTTTGTAAAAAAATGTGCAGGTAAAAAGGGTGGTCGTATAAGCAAACGTAAGTAAACGGGTACAAATCGTACCCAGTAGAACATTAACAATTCAACCGCAGAACTGGACAGATGATATGCACAACCTCTATTCTGGTGCACTATATCCTAGCTAGACATAGTGTCCGACCGAAAAACCGTGGAACGTTGTGAGCCGACTACTACAACGGCAGTGCAACGTGTATCGTCTGTTCAACTGGTAGCACCAACGCACCTTTTTTGTTTATCGGGAAAAAATTGTATGCCTATTTTTCTATTCTACACAACTATCATTTGGTGCTATCAACTGGCAACATCAAACCTTAAAGTAATTAACTCACTTAATGATATACAAATTGGTGTTGTCAATCGGGTATATAAGTGGCTCGAAAGCCTGAAGCTAAGCCTAGCGTTGCAGCTCGCGAAGTTCCGCAACTAGAGCTAGAAAAGTAACTGCTGACTTTGCAACTTGAGCAGTGAAAGATGTGACTATACGAGTACATCTACCTTAACTAGGTAGCTCTGAGTGGTGTCTCAACATCGCCCGCGAGGGAGGCAAGTCGGTCTTGCGAGGATATAGAGATTAAAATGACCATCTCGGCAAATCATCATCAGCTTGTATACCCGTCCAGTTCTGCGGTTGAGGAAAAGGAGTACGACAATGCCTAGAATTAAATCAGCAAAGCGTTACAAGATATGGGGAACTAGAGGCTTCTGCTGTAAGTTTGAAGACGGATGTAAAGCTGCATATGTAATCGCCAACCGAGTCTTTCGTAGAAAAACTCGACAATATCTTAAGCTTGTTAAAAATGGAAGGGAAATAGAATGATGGAAAAGATGAAAGAAATCATAGTCAGAGACGAGAATAACAATATCAAAAATGAACTTCCAGAAGAGTATAAAGATATTGAAGTTAAATTCTCTCGATATTACAAATTTGAGTTCTGTTACGAAAATGATGACGTACAAATCATAATGAGTGCTTGGGAAGATGACGTTTATATTGCTGAATTGCTAGCTGAAGAAACTGTCGAGAGTCTTTTTAGAGAAATACCTTGGAGCCTATTCGTAATAATAGATAAACGAGAGAAAAGCGATGAATAAAACGAAGTTTAATATTGATTGGTCCTTAGTAGGTATTATCGTAGTGGTAAGTTTACTAATTATTGCCGCTGGACCCCTGCTTATTGTTTGGGCACTTCAAACGTCCGAGCAAGAGATTGAAAACAATAACACTTATGCTCGCTGTAAATCTGCAGGTGGCGAGATGGGCTACTCGAAATGTTTTAAGAATGGAAAGGAGATCTAAATGAAAATTATAGCAGAAAATTCAGCTGAAGAAGCCTTGCTGTGGCGCATTAAAGCCCTGAGCGACGAGTTGGTCAATCAAGACAATCGATACACTAGCATGCCGGTGTGGACGATCCTAGATAATAACAAAGCCGGCAAAGATTATGGCGCGGTTATGTACTTTACTGGCAAAGCCGCCGAGCAGCACATCAACGAGAATGCCCATCATTACGATAATCCAACAACATGTGTTCGTAGCGCTCACGACAATCGAGAATTAAAAGACATTGTTCACCTACTTATTCTAGCTGGTGGCAATGAAATACCAAGTAATCATTATGGAGTTTTGAGAGATGCGTGATATTAACATTCACGAAAATCCTGAATTATTGGAGGAGAAATGAAAATCTATAACGTAGAACGCAAGGAAGAATATGATCCAGACACGGAACCTAGCGAGATAGATGACGATGACTTGGAATATCTAGATAAAAAAGACTACGAGTATATTATCTGTAGTTATGCTCAGGATATGTGGTCGGGCGAAGGTGTGGCAGTCCTTAAAGATATAAATGGTAAGTTTATGTTTATAGAATTAGGTCATTGCAGTTGTTATGGTCCGCTAGAAGAGCGTAATCCGAAATGCATCTATTCACTAGAAGAAATAATTAAGTTGTTAGATAAGCATTGCAAAGATACTTATGGTGGATATGCCAAAGCTGTTGCTGAAAAGTTTAAGGAATTGGAAGGAGTGAATAATGAAACAGGATACTACAACTATAGTCTGCGATAAATGCGGAAGAACCATAAAATCTCGTGATGTATATGGATTTGCTCATCCATGTAGCGGGCGTATAAGAGAAATAAACAAGCGGTTCAAAAATGCTATTATGTTTGCAAGTACTCGAGAGGAGGTTTGCAAAGCATGTGAGGCGCGTGACTATGCTAATGTGATATACAACCCTAGACGACCAATCGATGCCTACTCTCATCTCAGAGATTGTCTTAGGATATTAAGCTAAAAATTGATAATTTGGAGAAAGATATGAGTAAAAATACTATAGTAGGCTTTCGTCCGTCAGGTAGATTGCATCTAGGGCATTATGTCAGCGTGATAAAGCCAGCAATAGAATATAAAGCAGATATCCTGATAGCTAAACATCACGCGCCATTGGCAGAACCTGAATATGGGGAGCAAGCGTTGAGTGTTCTCAGAATATTCAAGTTGAGTAGTCAAGTTGTTGAGCAGAAATTGGATGTCGCTTTACTAGCTAAGTTGTTGGCCGTAACACCTAGCCACCTACTGAATGCTATGCCGCAGTATAAAGCTAAAGAAAAGACCGCGCTAATGTACATATATCCAGTGATGATGGCTCTAGATATTGCAGGTTACGATAGAGTAATTGTTGGCGAAGATCAGCGTCCTCATATAGAATTTGCAAGAGACATCCTGCCGCGTGTTGGCTTGAAGTGTCCAGATCCAATTTATACAAAATCCAAGATTATGGATTTAAGACATCCTGACCGTAAGATGAGTAAGTCTGAGCCAAAGTCGTGTTTATTCCTGGATGATGAAGATTATGAACGCAAGATCATGAAAGCAGTCACTGACGCCAAAGGCCTAGCAAATTTGAGAAACATCTACATAGAGTTGGGTGGTCGGTCTGATATTGAAAACATGAGTAACTACGATCTAAAGCGAGCGATTGTAGAATTATATAAAAGTCTCAATAATTTCTAGAAGATAATCCGCCTTGAAAAAGCGGATTGTGTTTCACAACTAGCGACTTTTGAAGATTTTTATCGGATCCGTAAATATGATATAATTTAATTAACTCACAAGACGCGGGCGACTAGCGAGGATATTGGTTATGTCCAAAACTACAGTCAAAAGCAAGCCTAAGTCTTCTAAAAAGCCGCCTACAAAAACACCTAAAAAGAACGGGCGTCCTACAAAATACTCTGATAAGCTAGCAGATAGGATATGTCAGAAAATAGCAGAAGGCTATTCGGTACGATCTATATGTAAAGAAAAAGATATGGTCTCTATGCAGACACTTTTTCGCTGGTTACGAGAAAATGATAAGTTTCGTGAGCAATACGCGCATGCATGTGAAGAACGATCATATGCGCAAGCTGAAGAGATTATTGATATTGCAGATAATGCTACTAATGACTATATGGAAAAACTTGAGGGTGACGGGTATATATTCAATAGCGAAAATGTTCAGAGGTCACGTTTAAGAATTGATACACGCAAGTGGTTGATGTCTAAGATGAATCCAAAAGTTTACGGCGACAAGCTGGATATGACTACAAACGGTAATGACATAGGAGTAGCTCTAAGTGCAAAGCAAGCAGAGCAACTACTTAAAGCCAGAGCAGACCGTCGGGATTCTTAGAGAAATTGCAGATAACGGCTCTTTTGCCGAGTACTGCATTGCTATAGATCCAAAGTACCAACTGGAGTGGTTCCACGCCGAGATTGCTAAAGAGCTAGAGCAAGGATATCGTCGATTGCTGGCTGGAGAAGACGTCCGATTGATGATTTTTATGCCGCCGCGGCACGGCAAAAGCGATACAGCCACGCAGAAGTTTCCGTCGTGGGTGCTAGGAAAAAGCCCAAATATTCCAATCGTGGTCTCATCTTACTCTGCAGAGCTTGCATCAGATTTTGGACAAAAAACTAGGGATATAATGCAATCTGCTACTTACACTAAGATGTTTTCTACACGCTTACGAGCCGACGCTAGAGCAAAAGGTCGCTGGATTACAAAACAAGGCGGTGGTTACACTGCCGTCGGCGTTGGCGGTGCATTGACAGGTCGTGGATTCAAAATTGGTATTATCGACGATCCATTCAAGAACCGTGAAGAAGCAGATAGTCCAGTAATCCGTGAAGCCCGCGATGGTTGGTATAAGTCAACCTTCTCAACGCGTGAGGAAGGTAATTCAATGATCGTATTTATTCTTACGCGCTGGCACGACGATGACCTAGCAGGCCGAGTTCTCAAAGCATCACGAGAAGCTAAGGCTAGAGGTGAAGCATACGACGATTGGAAGATAATCGAGTATAAAGCTATCGCTACTGAAGATGATGCGCACCGCAAAACTGGTGAGGCTCTATGGCCAGAGAAGTTCTCAATTGAGAAGCTATTAAAAAAACGTGCAGAGATGGGCAGCTATGAATTCTCAGCACTCTATCAGCAAAACCCAATCGATGAAGAGAATCGCAAATTTAAGCAAGCATGGTACAAATACCGCGAATTCAGCAACGTCTTACAGCTTGACACGTACAACGTTATGACGATTGACCCGCGAGGTAAAGACGATGTAAAGCAAGGCACTGACTACATTGGCGTAACTCTTAATTTTATCGACCGAGAAGGCAAATGGAATGTAATATGCTATCGCACAAAACTATCCGCGACTGACCTTGTCGACCTCATGTTTACAAACTGGAAGAGATACAACCTGCATAAGATCGGAATTGAAGACAACCAATTTACTCAAGCCTTGAAGTCTGTTTGGGATGAGGAGATGATGCGCAGAGGCGTCTATATGGATGTCGAATTATTGAAGCATGGCGGACACAGTAAAGCATTGAGGATTGAAGCACTGGTACCACGATATGAACGCGGAGGAATTTATCATATAAGACATGGCGACGTTAACTTATGTAAAGACTTAGAGCTTGAACTAAGTATGTTTCCTAAAGCAACCAATGACGACGCGAGCGACTCTCTAGCATATCAGGTACAACTAGCTCAGCGACCAGAAGATGACGTAGGCTCAAGCTCATACAATCAATCATTAGCAGATAGCGACTTAACAGCAATGTGGAATTAATTAGGGGGAATATGAAAAAATTTGTGCCAGAATTTGGAAAAGTCAAAGAACAACAGCAGCTAGACGATAAAACGTCTGTAGTAGTTGAAAACAGTTATCAAAATCATACTGTTATAGCAACTAAGCTATACTATGAAGAACGTTTTCGAGTTGCATCTATGGCAGAAGCACGTGATAAGGTTGACGAGCTAACACTAAGAATTGAAAACGACGATAGCCTTATCAATCCGTCAATCCGTTATGATGGACGCGCTAGGATATCATACAAAGGATCATTTGACGTTGTGTTTGAGTATACCAAAATTAAACAGGTAAAATGATTATTTTCACAACTGATTAAAAATGTGATATAATACAAGCGTAAACCACTGAAACAAACCAGAGTTTACTGAAACAACAGTAATCTTTGGAGTAATCAGTGGCTTTCTCTTTTTTAACAGAAGAAAACATTTTCGATCTATGTAACACCTCAAAAGACTATACGGAAAAACTCACGCAGCCTTTTGAGGAATATTCCCGTCTTGCCAGAAATAAGCCACACGCTAAAATACCTAAAGCGTTTCCTAAAACTACAGACGGTACATCAGCTTCAATTATCATTAAGTCTGCACGTCGTGCCGTACAGCAATTGCCGGCTGGTGTAGTCTCTACTTCTGACGAATATAGTCCATGGCCAATACTTGCTGAATTTGCTTACTTAAAAGAAATCCTACCTAACGCCAACGCCGAATATGACCTGATCCATAAAATGTGGATAACTATTGAAAATGGTGAGTCATTTGGGTCGCAGTGTGTCTTTACACCAGTAGCTTACAACGATGGCAAGCTGCTTCCAGACTATTTAATAGTCTCATGGCGTGACGTATTTATTCAACCTGGCAAAAGATCTGCTAGCGATAGCGACTATTTATTTGTACGCACGTGGTGGCAAAAGACTGACGTAGAAAAGCTTATCGATGCCGAAAAAGAACGACGCCGCACTGCCAAAAAAGAGGGCGCGCTATACGAACCGACTTGGGATTTGAAGGCGCTAGAAGAAATAAAAGAAGCTATTGTCACTAAAGACTCTAAAGACCAGAACGAAGCAGAGCAACAGTACTCACTTGATCCATCAGGTATTGAAATTATAACTGGCTTTCAAATTGGTCATAATGCAACCTTCTTTACCTTCAACCCAGATACTCAAAAGATTGTACGACGTAAGAAAAATAAAGACCCAAGGGCTAAGATACCCTTAAATTGGTATTTTTATGACGCCGATGGGGTCAATCCTCTAGGTCGTAGCGTCTTAGAATTAATTGGTCCTCTACAGAACCTGATCGATAGCGATATGCAGGCTTATCAATACAACCGTGCCGCCGCATTGCGTCCAACTATTAACGTATACGGCGACGTAAACGAGCGAACCCTTGAATTCAAGCCAAACGGTCTTAATAAAATTAAGAACCCGAATGTACGTATTGAAGCGATGTCTGTAGATACTTCAGCAATCCGCGACTATCCAAACTTATACGGCTTACAGAAGTCTCAAATGCTCAACCTGGTCAATAGTCCAGACACTTCAATTAGCGCAGAGGTTGGCAATCCAGGATTCGGCAAAACACCACAAGCGCTCAAGACTCAACAAGCTCAATTGTCTATTGACGACAATGCATTACGTAAAGGATTTGAAGCATTCTTTGAGGAGTGGAGCGAAACGGCTATTAACTTGTATTTTGCAGAGCGTGAAGGTGTAGAAATAATCCAGCTAGACACAGATACTGCACAGAGATTGCGAGACCTAGAAGAAAAAGGTCATGTACTAGATGGAGTAGTCCTAGACGACGATAATAAGGCAACTGTAGACTTCTCAAAAGCTAAGGGCGTACTGAAGTTTAAGATTGACGCGTCAACAACGAAAGTAAACAGCGAAGCGGCACAGCTAGATTCTCTGAAGACATTGATTCAGACGCTAGACTCTAGCCAATCACTGAACCAAGTAGTACCAGTAGATAAGAAATTAGCTGCATGGAACGCTATTGTTGCTAACTCTGGTATTGATGGATTGGACGAGCTAAAGGTTACAGAAGAAGAAATGAAAGAAATGCAGGAGGCGCAAACTCAAGCCGCGGTCCCTGCTACTGATGAAACAGCTACAGCCGAGACGGAACAGCCCGCAGAAGACGAGGCTCAGGTCGCTGAAGTACCAGTAGAGCCACAAGAAGATATAGAGCCAAGTATTGTAGATGAATTACGACAGATAGGTACACCAGAAAACCTAATTGCTGAAGTGCCAAGCATGATTCAGAAAGGATTTACAGAAGAGGAAATAATCGCATCGATTATGGGAGTTATCCAAAAGGAGGGTGAATAATGGACGAAAATCTATATCCGCGTAGTACAGAATATTACCAGCCAAATGAGGAAGAAGACAAGAGGGTAGAGGAGGCTAAACAAGCCGAGATCAATGCTATTAAGCAAGATATGAATAAGTTGCAAAAGGTGCTTGACCGTTGGGACGAGCGCATTACCTTCTACAAGTCTACTGACGCTATACCAGAAGAAGTAATTACAGATAAAGAGAAACTAGCTATTTATATATCGGCAAACAAACGTGTTGTAGAGATTTTAAGAGAGGAAAGGAGCTTCTTAGTAAGTGTAATTGACCAAGCGGCATAGTAAGGTACTCTGCTTTGGTTAGCTATCCTCGCTATTGGCTAACCAAAGGAGCGCATCTCACGCAACCCAGGTTCGTCACCTGCAATCGACGCTTAAACAATCTAATGAGAAGGAGGGGTACTGTGCCATCAGACGCAGAAAACCAAGAAGTCGTTAATACAGAGGTAGAGCAAGAGTCTACCCACGCTGAGTCGGCGCCAGCTGAAACACAAAACTCTGAGGCTTCTTCAGAGCCAGAAACCAAAGCAGTTATCTCAGATAGCGGCGAGGTGGTACACGTCAAAGTCGATAAGTCTAAGGAAGAAAGCGAAGACGCTGATTCTGATGACGAGTCAGACGAAGACAGGAAGCCGAAACGGGGCAAAGAGGCGCGCCGTGAACAACTAGAACGCGACTTAGAGGAGGATAACCGAATCATTCGTGAATTAGTTGCTAAACGGAACGAAACTAGAGCTTATCGCCAGCAATTGGAGCTTGACGCACAGAACGAAAATACATTTCAACCTGTACAGCCACAGCCACAACAATTGCCAACAATAGATCAGATTATGGAGATGGAGAACCCAGAGACTGGTGACTTCTTCACAGAATTTGAAGCTAAGGCGGTATTGCAGAACCTACAGTTGCAACAGCGACTAGATAATATGCAACAAGCTCAGGAGCAGGCGGCTTATAAAGCCCAAGTCGAAGCGTCAAGAAGTGATTTGTCATATAAGGCAGATATGGCACTCAGGGATTTCCCAGAGTTTGATCCAGAATCTGATCAATACGATGAACATCTTGATAACGCCGTAAACGGGTATCTGCAAAGTGTACTTGTTTACGACCAAAACGGCGATGTCATTGGCTCAAAGACAGATGTATATCAATTATATAAGTCATTCCACAAAGACGGTGAAGCACCTAAGCAACGCGCTGTGATTAATGACGCTGGTGATTTCCGTGGAGGCGGCACTAGGATCGTTAAACCATTCGCCAAGCTTACTACAGAAGAGAAGGAAGAATATCTCCGTCGACAAGGACATGATATTTAAGAAAGGTTAATAACATGGCAACAAACACAACCGCAACGCTTTCTGCCGAGATGATCCAATACCTGGAGGAAAAATTCTTGGAGCGAAGCGAAGCCCGCACAATTCACCTAGAAGGTGCTAAAAAGAAAACTCTAGGAAAAAACTCTGGTACAACAGTTACCTTTACAAAACGATCACCATTTGGCTTGGCTACAACGCCATTGACAGAAGGTGAAAACCCACAAGACGAAGCTATCCGAAGCAACAAAGTCGTTGCTACTCTACGTGGCTACGGTAAGTGGACTAAAATCTCAAGCATGCTGTACAACACTTCAATCGACCGCGAGATGAAAGAGACGATTGAAACTATGGGTCAAAATGCAGGTGAAACAATCGACGCATTGGTCCGTGACGTATTGCATCAGGGTGCGACAGTACAGTTCGCAAATAAGAAAACTGCATTGAACGGTATTACTGCTGACGATATCTTGACGGTAGCAGAAATCCGCAAGGCTGTACGTACATTGAAGAAAAACAACGCAATCCCATATGCAGACGGATTCTTCATTGGTAAGGTTGGTCCAGATACTGCATACAACATTACTGGTGATTCAGCTTGGATTGACGCTCAGAAGTACACTGGCCGTGCAGAACTGTACAAGGGTGAATTAGGTCGCTTGCATAAAGTCCGCTTTATCGAAGCATCAAGCAACCAGAAGGATGAGGCAAGTACAACGACTGTCTACTCAAACTTCATTCACGGTCAAGAGGCATTTGGTGTTGTCGACTTAGCTGGTAGCGGCTTGAAGAAAATCATCATCAAGCAGTCAGACAAGGGTGATACATCTAACCCACTCAACCAGTTCATGACCATTGGTTGGAAGGCTGAGGCATTTGCGTCAGCAATCCTTGATCCAAAGTGGATTATCAACGTTAAGACTGGTGCTAAAGACTAGTATTTAATAACAGTAAGGGGTGGTTAAGCACTGCCCCTTACGACCAAAGAAGGGAAACGATAAAATGGCAGAGAAAAATACAACCGCGCTTACAGCCGAAGAGATTATCGCCAACGCTAAAAAAGAGGCTGAGAAGATTATCGCCAACGCAAAAGAAACTGCAACTAGCGGTGAAATCGTAAGCCGTAGCGTATCTAAGGAAGATATCATCGAAGCATACAACGGCGGATTAAGTCACCTAGAGGTTGCTAAGAAATTTTATGGCAACACAAACGATGACAATATGCAGAAGGTTATTGCAGTTATTGAAGAGGCAGTACCGTCAGGGGACGACAAAGACCCAGAGGTTGAAGTCACTGATCCTTGGATTGGAGCTTAATAGGCTATGGACTGGACGAGAGAGGGCGATCTAACTAGATTACATAAGGTGTTTAATGACCCTCTTAAGTCCCGTCACGAGCGCAGATTAGCCCACGACACATTCAACAAGATATTACGCCAGCTAAAAGATAAAAAACTCACCGAATTACGTCGTAGGCTAATCCGAGCCAACATTGCAGACGATGATGACGCCGTAGAGAGAATAACCGAAGAAATACACGAATACTCACGGCGAAAGGGATATAAATAATTAGTAAAATCCGAATCGAAATTAAGCTGCTTGATTTAGCTATCCGGCAGCTTTTTACTTTTTGATATAATCAAAGTATGACAAGTGAGCTAAAAATCAAACAAAGTGATAGCATTTTTGAATCTATCAAGCATGAAGATAAGCAAGGTGAGTTCTGGTATGCTAGGGAGCTTGGCGAAGCCCTTGGATATACTAACTGGAGAACATTCAACGATGTTGTACAGAGGTCTAAAATATCTGTAACAAAAGCTGGACTGCCTGTGGAAAACCATTTTGAGGACTTCCTCAAAATGGTATCGCTTGGATACAACAACGCGACCTCTAGGAGTATAAAAGACGTTAAACTAACGCGATATGCATGTTATGTTATTGCTCAGAACGGTAATCCAACCAAAAAACCTAGGATTGCGGAAGCCCAGAACTATTTTGCAACACAAACGCGCAAACAAGAAATTGCCGAGAAATACCATCAAGATATGGATAGACTTGCACGCCGACGTGAATTTTCTGAATCAGACAAGAGGCTATCTTCTAGTATAATGGAGGCGGGTATTAGCCCAAGAGGGTTAGCTATAATAAAAAGCGATGGCGATAAGTCTTTCTTCGGCGGCAAAACTAATAAGCAGATGAAAAGGAAACTAAACACTGGGAGCAAGCCTTGGGCAAATAAAGCCCATAATGTTGTACTAGCCGGTAAAACATTGGCGAATGAAATGACAGCAGCTAATATAGAGAATTACGGGATATCATCGTATAACGCTGTGCTTCATGACAATAACGATAATAATGACGCAGTTAGAACGACTATTCGCAATCAGCAAGGTATGAACCCAGAGGATTTTCCAGCAGCTGAAGATACTGAAAAAATACAGCGCCGTATTGAAAACCAAAGCATACCTAAAATTGATAGCTCTAACCTCTAAGTTATGCTATAATAACCTTACAATTAAGCACGAAGTGTGACTCTAAAAAACGAGAGCGCGTTGTCATCCAAAAAAGAAGGAAGCGTGCGTCGCAGCGTTGTATAAGTAGCAATCTGAGGTGATCGTTTGAGATAAATACGAAGCCGCCCAAGTCAGTATGGAGCGAAGAACTAGGCCCTCTTGGTGACCAGACAACAGACGATAGCTCTTATCCAATTTAATAGTATTTTTACAATTTGGAGATTTGGGGTTTGTGGTGTATGCTAGCCTTGCAGCTATTGATTGGTTCCGATATCTAAATATCTATCTTTGATAGATCATTCAGATCAGACCATAACAACATTATGTTTGATACGGTTTCAGCCATGAGCGGGGCATTGAATATGTCTACAATGACACTGTCATCAGGTATACTATCTTCAGCATTATTGTTGTAGAACTCGACAAGAGTACGATTCAATCGTCGAGGGATAACCATTGAATCATCGGTCGGTGCGAATATATTGTACGCTCCTATAAATAATGTCATTAAGTCATCCTTGAATTCATAATCGTATAATTCAGAGAAGTTTTTAAGTAGTCGAAGCGATATAATATCAAGGATTGACTGGCTGTCTTTAATGGGAGAGGTGTATGATTCTATTACTGGAGATATAATTACGCAGGCGTGATAGAATTCCTTAAGTGCAGCAAGCAACGCTTCGTACTCAAGTTCGCTTTCATCACTGCAAGCAAGAATTGAGCTTGACAGTTGATTGTTAACCATGTCTTCACTGATTTCGACAGCGTTTTTGGTGATTAGAGTAGCTAGTTCAATACACAAATCAAACCACTCGTTTCTGTCTGACGATAGAAAAATATTTACTGCTGATTGTTTCATGTTTGTGTCCTTGTTTAGATATGGATACAGTGTAAAACAGACGGCATAAAATCGCAACCAATTTGGTGTATCTATTTGACAAATTACCCCTGTTATGCTACAATGCAACCATGAAAAAAGCTATAGTTACCACTACTATAATTGTAGCTCTCATAGTGAGTGTAGGTGGTGGTTTATGGCTAAAGACTCGTCTAAACGCTCAAGCAGTTACCGAAGTAGTTCAGGAGCAAAAACAGGAGCAACCAAAGAGCAAGTATGATGTAGGTCCACCAGACGCGCAGGAAATGTTAGAACTGGTAAATGAGGAACGTGCTAAAGTCGGTGCAGCACCTCTGAAACTGGACGAAAGATTAAACGCCAGTGCACAGGAAAAGGCAGATGATATGCAAAACCGTGATTATTATGGTCACGTATCACCTGAAGGTACGCGCGGCACTATATTTGTTTTTAAGCATATGCCAAGTAAGTGTCGATATGCCGGTGAGAATTTAGCCAATATTTTAGTACCAGACAGCAATAGTCGCAATCCTATAAGTACCTGGATGTCATCTAATAAAGGACATCGTGAAGCTATATTAGACAAGGACTATGACTTAGTTGGTTTTGGTATAGCTAAAGACAAATATGGTAACTCTCTTATTGTTCAACACTTTTGCGATCTTAACTAATAATTAGCATATAGCGCAAACCCCAAATCTCCTTTTGTCTCGAAAGGAGATTTTTCTTATGAATGACAACGCGTCATACCGTCAGTACTTGCAGTACCACGCTCTTAATAACCCTGGGGCAGCCAGGCGTGCCGAAGCGCAAGCTCTTCTTAACCAAGTAGGTGATGATGGTAACCTTAATGGTAATTTCTTAATGGGTCAAAAAGTAGACCGAGGCTGGTTCAGGTCGCCAGACGTTAGAGAGCAAACATCAAATGGATATACCGCTTCAACTCTGAATCGTTCAGTCAACCCATGGTGGAAAGAATCATACGCCAACTGGCGACAAGCTAATATTAAAGATCCAGGTCCTAGCAATCAGCCAGGCGGCTACTATGGTGGATTCGGCGGCGGAATGGGCGGTGGTAACCGTGCCAGTGCCGCTCAGTTGGCAGAATACGACCAAGGTATTGGACAGCTAGAACACGGCTTAGGGCGTATAGACAATCAATTGGGTGTACGCTTAGGCAATATCAACAATCAGTACACCACCAAAAAGAACGAATTAAAGAGTTCATGGAACCGTGCAGAAGGTCAATTTAACGATCAGACCCGTCAAAATCAGCAACAGCGACGTACTAACATCAATAACATTAACGATCGCTCAGCAGTTGGCTTACGTGGCTTATTGCGTTCATTAGGAAGTATGGGCGCAGTAGGTTCAGACATGCAACTGGCAGGTCGCGCAGTTCAGAACCAAGCTAACCAGCAACGAACAGGCGCAGGGCAGACTTACGCACAGAACCAAAAGCAAATCGACACCACGTGGGGTCAGTTTAAGAATGATTACGCGGATGAAGACAAAAAGCTTAACGACTGGAAAGTAAACGAAGATAACGCCGCACGTCAGTCATCTCAAACTACACGCCAGAACCTATTAACTCAATTAGCTCAGATGAAGAGTCAGAAAGCCGCCGCACAAGGTGCTAACGGTGCTAATGCCGCACGTGCAGACCTTGGACGAGCAAACGCTCTATCAAGCGAAATTGACAACCTAGGACGTCAGCAAAGTACATACAGTGGCAATAAGGTCCAATACAACGCAAAAGACCTAGACAGCTACAAGGTAGAAGGTGATACGGCAGTTGGTGTTTCAGATCCACAAGCAGCAGGTAATGACCCAACACTAAACATCTACAATACACGTCTAAAACAAGAAGACGAGCGTAAACGACAGAATCAATACCTGTAAATAAATTAGGAGGGGATTAGAGATAATGGACTTTTTCCAAAGAGTAGGCAACTTTTTCAGCGGTAAGGGTTGGGTAAGCGATGATGAACGTCGACGTAAAGAGCAACAAGTTCAAGCGCCAGTTCAACCACGCCCTCAGCCACTACAGCAGGTACAGCAACCTAACATTAACAGACTAAACGGTCTATCTGGTGTAAATACACCTGGGTTAGGTGGTGGTACTAATATATTCAGTCAAGCTCAGCAAAAAGTAAATCCTAATCCCCTTCAACAGGCTAATCAAGCAACACAACAGCTAAACCAAAATAATCAGCCAAAGCCATTAATCCCAGAAAAGACTGTCAATGACGCCCCTAAGGTACTAACCCCTCAAGGTCAACAAGATTGGGTAAACAAAGAAAACAAGCAGATCCAAATCCAGAATGTCATAAACAATCCTACTCAGGTACTTAAAACTCAGGTCCAACCGCAACCACCAAAGCCAGCCCCAGTAGCTATTC
>JABZJR010000089.1 GCA_015257705.1 Nanosynbacter sp. | reverse complement strand
CACCTATTGCTTGGAACGACATAGATAGCTATATAAAGGAAGAAGACAAAAAAGAAGCAGAAGCAACCGAAAAAAGTAAAGCTGATGAAGCAAAAAACTCATGTGGCATCGGTGGAATGGGATGGCTTATTTGTCCTCTAATGACTTTTATGGGAGGAATTGCTGATGCTTCTTATTCTGTAATATCACAGTTTCTTAATATTAACCCTGCTATCTTCGGTGAAGGATCCGATGCGGTAGGAGCAAAACAGGCATGGAACTTCTTTCGTGATATAGCAAACGTCATATTTGTATTACTATTTTTATGGGTAATTTTCTCACAAGTCAGTAGTATTGGCATAAGTAATTACGGCATTAAAAAAATCTTACCAAAATTAATAGTAGGAGCTATATTAGTAAACTTATCATTTTATATATGTCAATTAGCCGTCGACTTATCTAACATCCTTGGCTTTACACTAAAAGAAGCTCTTGAGGGAGCGGTGTCTGGAGTTGGTGGATCATCCTCAAATTCAGCAATATTGAGTGGTCTCGGCGCAGCAGTTGCTGGCATTCTAGTTCTTACAGGAACAGTGCTATTTGCGGCGCTTGCAGTCAGTATACCAACACTACTATCTCTAATGTTAGTGCTGCTTGTTGTGCTTGTCATACTAATAGTTAGACAAGCAGCTATAGTTCTCCTAATATCAATTGCGCCCCTAGCATTTGCAGCTTGGCTCCTGCCAAACACCGAAAGTTTATTTAAAAAATGGGTATCGATGTTTAGGGGACTACTGATGGTTTTTCCTATAATATCTCTTTTGTATGGAGCTGGTAAATTAGCAGGGGCAATATTGGCGACAACAGCCACAAGTGACTCAAATGACACTGCGATAACTATGCAGTTTGCAGCCTTGGCGGCGTCTATACTTCCATTAGGCGCTACGCCTTTCGTGCTAAAGAGCTCCCTAAATTCATTGGGCAGTATTGGCGCAAAGATAGGAAAAATGAGCGCCAATGCACACGGTCGATTCGCTGGAAATGTAAAGGGTGTAGCGAAAAGACGTGTTGACAATTCTGTTATTGGTGATACAAAAAGAAAATACTCAGACTTCATGGATAGAAAACGCGCAAGCATGCGAACGGGTAAATTTGCGACGTGGAGAGACAACAGTCCAGTCGGTCGATTCATGGGCTGGGATAAAGGTGGAGCACGCGCCCGCGCAACTGTAGCTAAAGCGTTCGAAAGTGATGTTGAAAACGCATCCACAATGTTACAAGGCAAGACATCGAAAGAGATATCCGATATAGCCAACGGCACAAACACAAATGCCTCAAAAGCTATGCGCGCGGCGGCTATTGATCATACTATGGCTAATGGTAGTTTTGAAGAACGTATGAATGTATTGAGTAGTCTAAAAGGTGCAGATACCTCTATAAAACAACGAGCAATTAAAGCTGCATACGCAAAGAAGGATAATAATATCATAGGAAATGGATTAGGAGATGCTATACTCAAAGATGAAGTTGGAAATATGACTGATCTAGAGAATATGATGATAGATAATGCCGCATCTGGAAACTTACAACCAGAACACCTAGTGCAAAACGCAGCGGCTACCAAATGGATAGTCGACACATCGGTTAAATCATATACAAATAATCTGGATAAACAAGCTAAGAAAGCCCTGAATAACTTTATAAGCACCGCTAAGGCTGCTAGGTCTAATCCAAACACTGCAAAAAATATAAACGGAAAAATAGATAGCACATTCCGTAAAGTTGGCGCTTGACACCTTCTCTTGACTTTTTCCATCAAAAATGCTAATATAACCATGAATGGAGTGGTTAATTTTATACAGGCAACTCCTTAGTGCGAAGTTGCGTTGGTTTATATTGCTGATAGCAGGATTGCTGGTGAGCATTTTTTTCAGCACTTTCTTACATTCCACCTCTGTTTATGCCGCAGATGCAAAATGGGATGGTCATGATTTAACCTATTCTAATAAAAAATATACCAGGCTAACAGATAATAACAAAGTCAAGAAGTTTAATTTACCTGATAATTCGCTTGTTTATGTCAATGAAGATAAAAATAAAAAAGAAGTTAAAGTTATTTACTTCCCATCAGGCGAAATATCTTCACTAAGTTCCGCAACCTATGCGGTTTATTCTTTTACACCACCAGATACTTATGATCAAACCGATACTTCAACTATTTCAATTGACCCTCCCTCAGAGAATTCAACCAGCACTTCCTGTGATGTACAGGGAATAGGTTGGTTTATCTGTCCAGTTTCTAACTGGCTGGCTGATGGTATTGATTTTATGTACAGTGCGCTTCAGCAATTCTTAAAAACTAAGCCATTAGAAACAACCAACCAAAACAGTGGAATTTATTTGGCGTGGGTCATTATGCGAAACATTAGCAACGTGGCGTTTATTGTGGCGTTTCTGGTGATTATCTACTCACAATTGACCTCTGTAGGAATTAGCAATTATGGTGTCAAAAAGATGATTCCTAGGTTAGTGATTGCGGCAGTGCTGGTCAACTTATCATTTACGATTTGTGCTATATTACTAGAT
>JABZJR010000088.1 GCA_015257705.1 Nanosynbacter sp. | reverse complement strand
CTAACTACGCCCGAGGACTTTATGACTATACTCTTGCCTACACTTAATTTTGACCCCGTTAAGGTTACGTTTCCAGCGTTATATTCACCCGAAGCTAGACTATTCACATCTACATTGCCAGAGATATTACCTCTCGCCCCACCAACCGACGGTAAAGTAAAATTATCTGGAACCGAACTGGTGCCACTGAAATTACCAAACTTTGGAATATTGGCGAAAGTTAGCTTATTATAGTCACGTGGAGTCACTCCCGAGCGACCATTAAACGATGACGACAATCCAGCCCCAGAAGCCGAATCCGCCTTACCATTAGCAATAATTCCATATTCACCCCAAGAGCCGTACACATTCTGATTTGTATAAGCCATTTTATAAGCCAATGATATATCCTCGATCAGTAGTCCCATATGTGACGGATTAGATTTTATATAAATATCGATGAAGTTATTATTCTCATATAGGACAGTGCCTGGTTGTGTTTCGGCAGTAAACCGGGAATTTCCAGCATAGCCCGGAAGACCCCAACCAAAATACTGAACTCCTTCAGGTCTGGAGCCGTTATCATTACCCAACGTTTTCATCTCATAACCGTTAATCTTCACCTTAACGAGGTTATCTACAGCTCCACTAAAACCAATCTCCAGACTCTTAGCATCTTTTAACCCTCCTAAATCGATACCTTTCAGCCTAAAGACATATGTATTTGAGCACGGGATAATCTCTACTATAGGACGAGAATTATCGTGACAGTTTAGATTCGCTGGATCTGGCTTACTATTAGAATGCGTATGCCGACCAAAGCTGTTTATACCAATCCATTTTGCAGAGTCAGACGTTCTCCAAACACCCCTCTTGCAATAATCAGGATTATAGACGAGCGATGCGTCACCAACTATATCGTAATACATAGAATCGGGTGTACATGTAATATAACCGTCCTGCAATACATCGTCTCCACTAGGAGCGCGCCACTGTGTCGTTACAATCGTCCTTGCTTGATAGTCGTCTTTTAAGTTGGTCGCATCACCATGACAACTCGGAAGATAATCTGGCTTTCCAGTAGACTTCTTATACGCCCTCTGGTTTCCATTACCGCCATATTGATCCTCGGCACAAACTATTGACCAATGTTTATCATCCATATTACCACCCTTATATCCATATTCACCGGGACTAAACGACACCTCACCACCAAGCTTATTCCCATGCCTGTCTAAACCAGTACCCCACAGCCCCTTTGCTCGTATAGAGGTCTTATCTAACTCAATTCGACTAAGATTCTCATCAGGAACATTCACATTATTTGATGTCCTGCTGGTAATAACTTCTTTATCTGTCTTAATATCACCACCCCAAACCTGAACCTTTGGTCTTTTTGAGGATCTGATACACTTAACCGCGTATTTAAAATCCGTCGAAGGCGCCGAACCGTTGTAATTACTAACCATAACCACATAACATAGACTGTCGTTAGCACTTAGCTTAACCCTATCTCTATCCAGATCATCTATCTTATTTGTAGCCACTGGAGTCTGACCGGTGTTTAATTGACTGCCAGTGTTTTGAACAATTTTTCCACACGCGCCACTATCAATATTTAAGCTATCTTTATACTGCCCTTTAATCAGTCGCACGATTGCACACGGCCAATCACTATCAGCAGTACCACCAGGCAATGAAACCACATCGCTCTTGCCCGTAAGCCCCGAGACTTCAGCCCCTCTGACAACAAACCGAGCGAGTGCATACGAAGAATTTTGGGTTTTTGACGTGCCCTTATTATTCAACCCAGCATTTATTCCCTCAATTTTCGTGACATTTTCTGCGTCAATATAATCCGAGTTAACACTGACCGAAGGCTCTACATCATAATCATATGGAACCTCTACACAGGCATATGGCGAATACACCCAGCCGGTTGGCGTCAAAGAATTACGCCCACTCCAATAGATTCGCTGACAGATACGCTTGCCCATATCCTCTCTTTTAATGACTCGCGTAAACATAAATTTATTTTCTCCAAGCGGACCACGAACATCCTCCAGCTTGGATTTACCGTTCAACGCCTCCATAGAGGTAGTGTGATAATCCACTCCCTTTGGATTGTTCATCCGCTTCCAGGCATAATCCTTCCAATCCGTCATAACGTTAAACCATCGAGGATCTTCATTATGCCAAGCCCCCCTGTCGTTCAGACTGACATCATTATCCATCGGCTGATTTGAGCTTAAATCAAACACATCTTGCTGTACGCCAGTCACGACATTGTCAGTAGGCCCGCCGCTAACAAAAAGACTATGCCACCAATCAACCGTATCTCCGGGCTTCACATCCTTAAGTCGCCCAGGCGCTACCACCCAGTCGGAGCCGTAATTATTTGTATCTGACGAATTAAATTTCTTCGTCACCCAAGATTTACCAGTTATCGTCCAATTTGGCGAGCTTGGCGCTGCATATGTATAAACAAAAAAAGCTGCTACTGATATAGCCAAAGCCACTACTATTGCCAACATGCCCACCTTAGGCAATGAGTATTTTCTTCTCATGCTTATAATTATATCAAAGATTACGCAGATGATATAATAAA
>JABZJR010000087.1 GCA_015257705.1 Nanosynbacter sp. | reverse complement strand
CGAGAATACCAAGTGTCCGGTCAGCGCTGCTTGAACACCAAGGTTTGCGGTTTCGCCGTCACGAATTTCTCCGACCATGATGATATTTGGGTCTTGGCGAAGTAGCGCCCTTAGCCCTGATGCGAAGGTCATTCCGGCCTTGGCGTTGGTCTGGGTTTGATTGACTCCTGGGATTTTATATTCTACCGGGTCTTCAATTGTGGAAATATTGACATCTGGAGTATTGAGCTCAGACAAGACGCTAAACAAACTGGTCGATTTTCCCGATCCAGTCGGCCCAGTCACCAGGATCATTCCGTTCGGCTGAGCCATTGCATCTTTTACGGTTGCGAGCGACAGACCCCAATAGCCAAGCTTATCTAGTTTAACGGCCTGGTTGGATTCGTCCAAAATACGCATGACTACTTTTTCGCCGTCAGCGATTGGCAATGTCGAAACACGAAGCGCGTATTGTTTTCCTGAAACTTTTATCTTAAATCGTCCGTCCTGCGGCACGCGGCGTTCGTCAATTTTCAGATTGGAGAGAATTTTAATGCGGCTCACCAAAGCGCCGTGAACGTTTCGTGGCAATTTGTTAACTTCCTTCAAAACACCGTCAATTCGATAGCGAACCTGAACGTAATCTTCGCGCGGCTCAATGTGAATGTCAGAAGCGTTGGATTTTATGGCATATTCCAGTAACAAATTAACAGTTTGGGCAATTGGTGAATTTTCCGCAAAATCATCTTGACTAACGTTTTGATCCTCGGCAGAAGCGTCTTTTTGTACTGCGATAACTTCGTCAAGTTCGGCATTGATATTGCCGCGATAATTTTCCAAACAGTCCAAAATGTTGCTTTTTGTCGCTAGGAAAACCTTAGTGTTGTAGCCAATTTCTTTCTGAATAAAGTTCAACGCCTGCACGTCGTCTGGATCTTCCATCGCAAGCGATAGGCTGTCGTCCTCATTTTTCTCAAAAAGCACAACATTATACTGGCGCGCGATATGTTCAGGAATTCGTTTCAACACATCTTCGGGAATATCCTTTGGCTCAATTCGCACGAAAGGCACGCCAATGTAATCGCCGATCAACTTTGTCAAATCTTCCTCAGAAATGACTTTTTGCTCAATAGCGGTTTCTTGCAATGTTTGCTTCGACCGTTCAGCGATCAATTTCAAATCAGCAAGCTGCGGCTCATCAACAACCCCACCTTGTTTCAGAATGCTCTCAATTGTCTGGTCTGAAACACGCATAACTCTTATGGTTATTGTACTATCATCGCCAAAAAAAAGCTAGCATAGTATAATATAAGAGTGAATATTTCTAGTGAAGAGAAAATGCGAGAATTGGGCGCGGCAATTGGTCGGGCTGTTTCTGGCGGGGAAGTTCTGGAATTGGTTGGCGATATTGGCGCGGGAAAAACCACATTGACGAAGGGAATTGCGCAAGCTTTAGAGATTGACGAGCCAGTTCAGAGTCCAACTTTCACGATTTCGCGCGTGTACGATTCACCTCGCGGTCTGAGTTTGGCGCATTACGATTTTTATAGATTGGGAAATGCTGGAATTATGAGCGAGGAGATTCGCGAAGTGGCGGCTTCTAATTCGGTGGTTGTAGTTGAATGGGCTGGCGCTGTTGATGATGCATTGCCGAGTGATCGGTTGGTGATAAAAATTACTGCGATTAGCGAAGAAGGGCGGCTTGTGGAATTTTATCCTGGCGGCAAAAAATCTGATGAACTTTTGGGAAAAATAAAGGAGAATATGGCGTGATAATTTTATTAGACACTTCAACATCAACATGTTTTTTGACAATAGTCAATGGAGAAAATCGTCAGGATTTTGAATGGGAAGCTGGGCGAACGCTGGCGCGGAATTTGTTGAAATTTTTGGAAGAAAAGACTGGCGATTTGCATCGGATAAGCGGCATTGGCGTGATGAAAGGACCAGGAAGTTTTACGGGGCTGAGAATTGGTTTGACGGTTGCGAATACACTGGCGGACAGCCTGAATATTCCTATTGTTGGTGTAATGGGTGATAATTGGCGTGATTTGGCGCTAGATAAATTGCGTGCTGGCGAGAATGAAAAAATTGTTATGCCAGAGTACGGCGCCGCTGCGAATATCACTGCGCCGCGAAAATAATTTTTATCGCCCAAACCATCAAAACCGTGTATAATTAAATTACGGCGGTTTGTGATTTTTGATTCGCCGAATTAGATAGTTTGAAGTTGATTGGCTGTTGATATTTTTCCTTGAGACGAACACTCAGGGGCGGCTGATCGGAAAGGAATGATAATGATAGAAGTAATTATTGCCGCGGCTATTGGAGCTAGCGCGGGTGCTGCTGGTCTTGTTGGATATCAGCGAACTCGTCAAATTAACGGTAAAAATCAGATTGAGCGAGATCTGGCGGATGCAAAAACTAAGGCGAGCGACATCGTCCTTAAGGCTAAGGATGAGGCGCTTAAGATTGAAAATGAACGTCGCAAGGAATGGCAAAAGACCGAAAATCGTTTGGCGGATCGCGAGAAGACTCTGGATAATAAGCTGGAGGAGCTTGATCGACGAGCAGAAAAATTGCGCGCGCATGAGGATGAAGTTGATAATCTTAAAAATGAAATTCGCGA
>JABZJR010000086.1 GCA_015257705.1 Nanosynbacter sp. | reverse complement strand
GTGTAGGGGTGGACATGTGGACAGTACTGGAAAAGTTGGCGCATTCAAGCTTACTAAGACAGCTGGAGCGTATTGGCGAGGCAATGAGAATAATCCACAAATGCAACGAATATATGGTGTAGCGTTCGCTACACAGGAAGAGCTGGATGAATATCTGAATAGATTGGAAATTGCAAAACAGCGAGATCATCGCAAATTAGGTAAGGAGCTTGATTTGTATACAACCTCTCCTCTGGTAGGGATTGGTTTACCTTTGTTTACTCCTCGCGGTACGATTTTACGAGACATAGTGGCTCAATATTCGAACCAGCTGAGACAGAAGTTCGGCTTTGAAAAGGTTTGGACTCCTCATATTACGAAAAAGGATCTATATGAAACATCGGGCCATTGGGCTAAGTTCGGAGAGGAATTATTTTTAGTTAAGAGCCAGGAAACTAGTGACGAGATGGCTCTTAAACCTATGAACTGTCCGCATCATACGCAAATTTTTGCCTCACGACCGCGAAGCTATCGTGATATGCCGGTAAGATACTTGGAGACGACAACAGATTATCGTGACGAAAAAACTGGCGAGCTGGGCGGATTGAACCGTGTGCGCTCATTAACACAAGATGATAGCCATATATTTTGTCGTACTGATCAGATTGAAGGCGAGATTAATAATTTGCTAGCTGCTGCTCGTGAGTTATATGGTTCAATCGATATGAAGCTCAGGGTTAGATTAAGCTATCGTGACGAGTCTGATTCGTATTTAGGCGATCTTAGCTTATGGGATTCCGCACAGAACCAGTTAAAGTCTGCTGTTGAGAAAGTAGGCTTGGATTATTTTGAACAAGAGGGTGAGGCGGCATTTTATGGTCCAAAGATTGACTTTATGGCAACAGATGCAATCGGCCGTGAACACCAAGTTGCAACTGTGCAGCTAGATTTCGTGCAGCCACAAAGGTTTGGTTTGGAATATGCAGATGCTGATGGCGATTTTACAACACCAGTTATGATTCACTGTGCCTTATTGGGTTCAATTGAGCGATTCTTAAGTGTGTTTATAGAGCATACTGGCGGATGGTTTCCGTTTTGGGCGGCTCCAGAACAGGTTCGTATTTTGACAATCAACGATACAGTATTAGAATATGTTGATAAAATAACAACCACATTATCAGACATTACCCTCATGAAGCCAGTTAGATATAACGATGTAAGATTTACAATAGATTCTAGAAATGAATCATTAGGCAAGAAGATTAGGGAGGCTACCTCTATGAAGATACCTGTTCAACTTATCGTAGGACCAAAGGACATGGAAGCTAACGAGGTTAGTGTCCGCACACAATCTGGCGAAGAAAAAATATCGTTGGAGCAGCTTGCTGAGTATATAAAATCTTTGTAGGGTTGAGTTAATTGAATAGGTTTATAAAATTAGATAACGGCGTTGATGAAGGTCGCCTACCACTAATTGTAATTGTTGGTCCTACCGCTAGCGGCAAAACGTCATTAGCTATACAATTGGCAAAGAAGTATAGAGGAGAGATAATTTGTGCTGACAGTAGAACTGTTTATCGTGGTATGAACATTGGGACAGCTAAGCCTTCTTTGGGTGAACAGCAAGGAGTGCCTCATTGGGGTCTTGACTTAGTAGATCCGGGAGATTCTTTCAGTGTGTCACAATTTAAGGACTATGCCTGTCAAAAGATTAAAGAAGTCCGAAGTCGAGGAAATATTCCATTTCTTGTCGGTGGAACAGGGTTGTATATTGATTCTGTTATATTTGATTTTCAATTTGGAGGTAAATCCAGCAAAGAAAAGAGAGCTAACCTACAAGAAATGACGATATCTGAACTTCAACAATACTGTGTCAATCACGATGTAGCCTTGCCGGAGAATAGTAAAAATAAAAGATATCTAATTAGGGCTATTGAGCGAGCCGGTAAAAAGTCATCTGGATTGGAGGTGCCGTTGAGTAATACCATCGTTGTCGGAATTACTACAGGTAAACAGCTATTAAGGCAGAGAATTACAGATAGAGCAAAAAAAATGTTCAAGGATGGTGTTGTAGAAGAAACAATAGGATTAGCCAATAATGCCGGGTGGTGTAATGAGGCTATGACAGGCAATGTTTATCCTATTATTAAGAAATTAATCGAGAAAGAAATAGATGAAGACCAGACTATTCGGGAGTTTATCGTTAGTGATGTAAACTTAGTGAAACGTCAGTTGACGTGGTTTAGGCGAAACCCATTTATTGAATGGGGAGATGTTCATTCATGTGAACAATATTTATCTCGAGTATTAGATAGTAAGTAAAAAATATGTTACAATTATAGTACAATGATTGATTCATTATTTGGTTCAAAAACTAGGGTAAAATTATTACATCTTTTTCTGAATAATCCAGAAAAGTCATTTTATGTGAGGGAAATTACTAGGATGATCGATGAGCAAATAAATTCTGTTCGTCGAGAGCTAGCTAATATGGTGTCTGTAGGTATAGTACAGCAGGATGCTATTGATAATAAACTGTACTATAGTGTAAATGAGGATTATCCGTATATTAAGCCGCTTGCAGCTATATTCTGAGATAAAAATACAGAAGGCAGCACGAGCGCTGCAAGTAGTGTTTCCTGGAAAGATTCTTTAGGGAGGATGAGAGGCTTAAGAT
>JABZJR010000085.1 GCA_015257705.1 Nanosynbacter sp. | reverse complement strand
CGGCAGTAAATATGTTTGAAAATGGCGAAGTTGACGCCGTTACGCTTGTCTATACGCGTTTTGTCAATAGCATGGTTCAGACTGCAGAATTGGACAGATTATTGCCAGCAGGAACGAAAATCTTGGTTGATCCGAGTGAAGTTTCTAACACGATTTCTGACGCCAAATATGAGCCGAGCATTCCGGAGGTTTTGGATGCGGTGGCGTATCGCTTGGTTGGTGCGCGACTGTTGCAGGCGTTACTTGACGCTCGCGCTAGTGAACATTCTATGCGCATGATGGCGATGAAGAATGCTACGGATAACGCCAGTGATTTGGTTGATGATTTGACGCTAGCTATGAATAAAGCTCGTCAAGGGGCGATTACTCAGGAGCTTGCTGAAATTTCTGGTGGCGTGGAGGCGATGGAACAATGATAAAGGAGATCTTGAAGTAAAGGAGCAATTATGAGTAAAAATGAAGGAGCTGCGATGGTTACAATTGAACAAGTGAAACAATTTCTTGCAAAGCATTTTGCATTTAAAGTTTTAGATAAGCGCATAACACCAACTTTGTATGGATGGTTGGTAAGTCTAGTCCCTGATGAGTATTACACTAGCTCCACATACCGGCCAACTATACCTGGTGAAGGTGGTCTGCAAATTGATCGAGAGACTGGTGTATATTATAGACTTCCAGGCACAATGGCTGCTCTTGAGAGAATGAATGAACAATGCAAAAAACTAGGCATTAAGTCAATTGATGATATTCAGTCTCCAGAACACCTTCGTCAATTTGTTGATGGATTCTTAATTGCACAAGGTAATATCACTGATAATACAACAGGAGCTGTAAATGAGTAAAACACTAGGAAAAATTATTCAGATCGTTGGAGTGGTCGTTGACGTGGAGTTTCCGCGAGACGTTGAACTTCCAGCGATTTATGACGCGTTGCATGTCAAGAATGGCAAAGAGACGTTGGTGTTGGAGGTAGCTCAGCACTTGGACGAGCACACGGTGCGAACGATTGCTCTGTCGTCGACGGATGGTTTGAGCCGTGGCGCAGAAGTTGTTGCGACTGGTGCACCAATTTCTGTACCCGTGGGCGCAGAAACTCAAGGGCGAATGTTCAATGTTGTCGGTGAAGCGATTGACGAAAAGCCGCAACCAAAGGGTAAAACCGCCCCAATTCACCGCCCTGCTCCAGCGCTTTCTGAGCAGTCAAATAAGACTGAAATCTTGGAAACTGGCATTAAGGTCGTCGACTTGATTGCGCCACTTGCTAAGGGTGGAAAGGCCGGTCTATTTGCTGGTGCTGGTGTTGGTAAAACGGTTCTTATTACTGAGTTGATTAACAATATCGCTAAGTTCCACTCTGGAAATTCTGTTTTCGCTGGTGTTGGTGAGCGAACGCGTGAAGGTAACGACCTTTACTATGAAATGGAAGAAGCTGGCGTTTTGGACAAGACTTCGCTAGTCTTTGGGCAAATGAACGAGCCACCTGGAGCACGTTTGCGCGTGGCATTGTCGGGTCTGGCGATGGCTGAAGCTTTCCGTGATGAAGGTAAAGACGTCTTGCTATTTATCGACAATATTTATCGCTATACTCAGGCTGGTGCTGAGGTGTCGGCATTGCTTGGTCGTTTGCCAAGCGCGGTTGGTTATCAGCCAAACCTCCAGCAGGAAATGGGCGCCTTGCAAGAGCGAATTACCTCAACGAAGAAGGGCTCGATTACCTCTGTTCAGGCTGTCTATGTGCCAGCTGACGACTTGACCGACCCGGCTCCTGCGACGACCTTTGCTCACCTTGACGCTACAATTGTGATGAACCGTGCTTTGACGGAAATTGGTATTTATCCGGCGGTTGACGTTTTGGATTCCAGCTCAAACTCGCTTGATCCAGAAATTGTCGGCGAAGAGCATTACCGCGTGGCGCGCGAGGTTCAGCGAATTTTGCAGCAATATAAAGAGCTTCAGGATATCATCGCTATTCTTGGTATGGAAGAATTGTCGGATGATCAGAAGCAGATTGTTGCTCGCGCTCGTCGTATTCAGCGATTCTTGGCACAGCCGTTCCATGTGGCTGAGAAGTTTACCGGAAATCCAGGTGTTTACGTTAAATTGGAAGACACCATTCGCGACGCTTCCGACATTTTGGCTGGTAAATACGATGATAAGCCCGAAAACTGGTTCTATATGGTTCAGGGCACGCTGGCTGACCAAGTCGCTCGCGACGCTGAAGCTGAATCTGCTAAGGCTAAAAAACATTCTGAGAAGAAAGCTAAATAGTCATGAAATTGTCATTAGTCACACTTGTCGGTACGAAGGTTGACGAAGAAGTTTATTCGGTGTCAATTCCGACCACTGACGGCGAAATTTCCGTTTTCCCAAGCCATGAGCCGCTAGTGACTATCGCGAGAGATGGCGTGATTACCGTGCGTCGACATAAAGAGGATTCCGATAATCAGTTGGAATATTTCGCAATCTCTGGTGGCGTGGTAAAAATTGACTATTCGTCGGTGCAGATTCTGGTTGATGAAGCTGATCACGGTGACGACATTATCGAGGCGGAAACTCAGAAGGCTCTGGAGCGTGCTATTAAGGCGCGCGATGAGGCTAGCGATCAAGTTGAGCGTGAGAAAGCCAAACAGCTTATCGATCGTCATATGGTGCGGTTGAAGGTTGCGGATCTTCATAGGCGTAAGCGACGACGCTAGGTTTGAGTGCGTAAGTAATTAGACAAGACCCTGCCAATATCGTCGGGGTTTTGTTTTTATGCCTTAAACTGGGCGTGAAGATTGAAAGGTATTGTGCGGTATTATAC
>JABZJR010000084.1 GCA_015257705.1 Nanosynbacter sp. | reverse complement strand
AACATACACTGGTCGAGGAGTTCTCGAATATGGCAGAGAGCTCGAGCCCTTATTCGCACTCTCACCCAACTGGCCAAGCTCATTCGCACCCCAACAGTACACTTTATGTTTACCACCAGAAAGCTCCACCAGAGCACACGATTGACCAAGCCCTACAGCAATACGCTTCGGCACCCCCGGCAAACCTGTCACTTCTTTAGGTACTGTGTAAGTTCTATAATAAGTTTCGTCGTAAGCACTAGCTCCGGATTGCCCATTACCAGCACCGCCCCAACAATACACTTTCCCTGAGGCAATTGCGCATACGTGAGTAGCTCGGGAAGACTGAGCAGTAGTAGTAGTCCCTAGATGCGTAGCCATATACGAATATCCGTCTTGAGATATATCAGTAACGTTGGATATTCCAGTGACGCGAACAGGTTGACCGTAGTTATAATGAGGAGAAAAAGCCGTACTTCCAGTCTGCCCGAATATAGCCTGTCCCCAACAATACGCAATCCCCGTATCCATAATGGCACACATAGTTTGAGATCGGCTACCACTGGTTGATAGTTTAACTGCTTTATATCCGGGTTGTAATCTCCAATATGGATCACCTCCGGTAGCAACAGGTACTGGATCTGGAGATAAAGTCGGATGACGAGGTGCGTTATGACCTAATTCTCCCTCATAATTATTCCCCCAGCAATAAATTTTACCGTCAGCAATTGCACAGGACACATCACCCGTACCACCGATCGCTGTAATATTTTTACCGACAATATCCCCGCCGACTTCAACCGGAACAGCAGAATACTTATGAGCTCCATACTGTCCATTGCCCAGCTGTCCCTCTTCATTACTTCCCCAGCAATACACTCTCCTTACACCGCTGAGCTCAGTTAAGACACAGCTATGGAATTGCGCTGTAAATATATCAATAATTTTCCCATATTTCATATCACCTACTTGTTGCACTTTCACTGGAACATTAGCCTTACTTTTCTGCAAACCATCTCCCAACGTTCCCATTTCATTCGAGTCTCCCCAACACCAAACATTATTAGACATAAGCGCACAAGTACGAAATGTACCACTAACAACACGTGCGGCATTAAGATCTGCCGGCCAAGTAACAGCCTTTTTAACAATAGCAGTATAAGTTTTTACAACGCTTCCACCACTTATAAGTTCAACTCGACCAGTCGATGAAATCTGAGCAGTAGCGGCCGACAAAGCCACACCAGACGAAGCGCCTTTGGTTGACGCTTCCAAATTGCCGACTTCAAATGTAGTTCGCAATTTACTATTTTCAAAAACATATTTATTGCCATAAAAAGCCGTAGCGCCCTTACAGTTAGTTTCCGGGCGCAATGGGCCAATCCCGCCAGGGACAGATCCCCATGATTGTTCAGTGTTATTTGAATCCAAACAAGCGTTGGCATACGCCGTACCCGCCTCGCCCGCTTCTTGAGCTAACTTATAATAATATTCTTCTTGAGAATAAATATACGATTGAGTAACAATTCTCATAGAGCCCGCCAGGACAGCCATAATAAAAGTACTCATCAAGACAATTAAAACTAGAGAATAGCCATTTTTTTGTCGAATCATAGGTTATTTATCTTTCGTATCATTAATGTTTGCGAATCAGAAACTTGCCCACTCGGAGATTGAATTTTTAAGGTTACTTTTATACCATTTGCTGCATCTAAAACCCTTAATGATGTCGCAGGCGCACTATATTGATCAGCGACCAAAATATCTCCCTCGTAATAGTCCACCTTAAATTCCGAAACGCCCGTCGCTAAAATTGAATCTTGATGAACTTTCATAGCACGGCTCTTAAACTTGTTGGCATCCGTACTATTCATACAGAAATAATTAGCAGGAGCCCCTGTATACGGATTACCGTAAGTGTCTATCAAATCATTATACACGGTACGACGATGTAACTGGCCGTCTTTTAAGAAATAAATTACTATCTTCTTATACTTTGGCTGCTGAGTTTTATTCGCCGCACAGTCAAACCTGGGAGTTCTTAAATAGACAATTTCTCGAGTATCGGAACCACGACCCATAGTAGTAGCATATTGTAACAATATCAAAGTATTCCTATTATACGTCCATACTTGACTAGCGCCAGAAAAGCTCTTATCTTTAGCAAACGTATCATATCCGTCGTAACCGCTCACCTTAAAACGCGAAGTTTGCCTCACGTCAGTTTCAATTGCATCCATAGAATTGTGAAGACTACGATTAATGTCAACTCTTGCTTTACTTATGGATGCACTTTGGTTTGCCGAAATTAACATCTGACTAAACACGCCGACAATCATAGCAATAATAACCATGACCATCGCCAGCTCGGCTATAGTAAACCCACTTTCTCTAAAACGCTGCGTATGTCGCATGTGTAACCTTTCTTCCACTGCCGGCGCCAGAGCTTGGCAATCCATACTCTACAACAGACTCTACTTTAATTGGCATACCAAAACTTGCCGTGCCACTTAAACATCCATATGGAGCCGAAGCATACACTTCCTGCCTAACCATTCCCGGCAATCCATCAACTCTACCTATACTCTTCATAACCGAATATACGGAGCCCGGAGCTCTAGTGCTCGGAGTCGAAGAAGGAGGTGCTACACACTCAAACCACGTAGGAGGAGAGTCGTTTGCATACTTACGCATATTGCTGTACGCCAAATAGCTAGCCTTCGTGTGCTGCACTTCTAAGACAGATATATTGCTGACCTGGGTTTGCATCATTAAAATAACTATCGAAAAAATACCAATAACAACCAAAGTAACCGCTACTTCAACTATAGTAAAGCCATCA
>JABZJR010000083.1 GCA_015257705.1 Nanosynbacter sp. | reverse complement strand
GTTGATGATTGATTCGGGGATTGATCACGAATTCCGTACGACGATTGTCCGTGAGCAATTGGAAGTTAGCGATTTTGAGAAGATTGGCGAGTTGGTTAAGGGCGCGAAGAGATTTGCCTTGCAGCATTTTCGCACAGGCACGACAATTAGTCCAAAGTTTGCGAATTACCACACTTTTACTGACGAAGAATTTAGAGAAGCTCAGAAAATAATGGAAAGGCATGTTGGAGAATGCGTGATTCATTAGAGGTTGAAATTGTGCGCGTCCGTCAGGAAAATCCTGAAGTGAAGACGTTATATTTTGCGCGACCGTTCGACTTTACCGCCGGACAATATATTACGGTTTTTATTGATGGTAGTAGCGTGCGTGAAGGGAAGGCTTATAGCATTTCTTCTATTCCTGACGATGAGCTAATGTCAATTACCGTGAAGAATGTTGGTGGTGAATTTTCTAGCTATTTATGTTCACGGAATGTTGGCGATAAATTACAAATTAGCCACGCTTACGGCGATTTCAATCCGCAAACAGAAAGTCCTTTGGTCGGAATTGCTGCAGGTTGCGGACTTAGTCCAATTTGGAGCGTTATGGCAAGTTCTAGTCAGCCGACGTTTTTATATTTTAGCCAAAAATCGCCAGAATATATGGTTTTTGAAAATGAGCTAGCGGCGTCAAATATTAAAGTGAAGAAGTTCAGTACTCGCCAGCAGATTGAGGAAAAAGGTGGTTGGTTTAACGGTCGATTTGACGTAGAAAAAATTGTTCATGAAACGCCAGAAGACTCGCATTTTTTGGTTTGTGGAAGTTTGCCGTTTGTTAGAGATGTTTGGCAAAAATTATCTGCGGCTGGCGTGAATGAATTGAAAATTTCGACGGAGACGTTTTTCGAGCAATGAGCGAAGGTTTGGCGGATGGAGTGGGCGATTTTAATGTTTTCTCGGCGTTGAATGGCGATGTTAATTTTCAGGATCTATCTTCAGGAATTGATGATGATACGGCTGAGTTAAATTTGGTAGCAGCGGTTGCTAACGGTGAGAAAATTGATACGTCATTTGCCGAAGAAAGCGAAGCGGAAACAATAGAAGAATGTTTGAGCGACGAAAGGCGATCGGAAATTTGCCAAAACGTAGCCAGTGCAGCGTGCGACAGTTGCGCTGCGGCGGGAACTTGCTCAATACTAAGAATGCGAAATTTTGCTGAAGAGAATTTGCGTCCGGCAGCAGAAGGGTCGAAGAGTTATTTGTCTGCCTTAATGGATGATGGTTGTGGTGTTGTTGTTGCTGGATATGTCAGTGCTGATAACGAAGAGAAGGCGCCCGAGTCGATTGCAAAAGATAGTCCATCAGAAAATGAAAAAACTGAATCCGTATCAGAAAAACCTGCGGTTAAGTTGGAAGTGAGCGATGATGATGCGTCGATGCGCGTGTCGGCGGAAAGTAACGAAGTGAATAAACCGACGGACGATGGATGTTTGGATAGTGAGAGTGTGTCGTCGGAAAATATTCCAAGCGCGAAAATAATCAAAGAAAATATCCCGCCGAAAATTAACGAAGAGTCGGAAGAGACTGAGGCAGCTAGTCAAATTAACTTGATGGACTCGGAAGACGTCGATAAAAAAGTAGATATTCATAAGGAAGATGTGTCTTCTAAGAACCAAGCTCCGGCTGTTGATAAAGAGGATAAATTGCCGAGAGAATTACCTATAAAGAAAGATAGCCATGTAGGAGATGAAAATAATATAAATTCTGCACCGATTTTGGAAGATTCTACTCCGAAGGAAGGTTTGGCTGAGAAAGTTATTCCTAATGAGCCAAACTCCTCGCCTGTGCATGATTTTATTCAAGTCAATAATGAAATTGATGTGGTGATGAAAGATGACAATAATAATGCGCCAGCTGGGGCGGAGTTGAGTGATGAGGCTGTGCGTGAAATAGCTGAATCTGTTGAGTCGATAGGGAATAAGGAGGATTCGCCAACTTTACCGCAATGCGATTTTGAAGAGCGTAAAGTATATTTCGAAGATTCAAAGAATGTTGCTGCGGCTGAGATTTCTGACGATCGTGCGGTTGTGAGTAAAACGGATAATGCGGTGGATGAGTTGGGCAATTGCGCAGAATTAAGCGAAGAAGTTACGCGTGAATTGGAAGAACTGCCGACTAATAGACCTGAAGTAATAGGGCAATTTATTCCTGATTTGAAATTAGCCGATGATGTAATTGATCAGAATAATATCGTCGATAAGGTTGTGAAAAAAGTCGCGGAAAAAACTGAATTGACTGAAGAATGTAGCGAATTGGTTACTACGGATGATTGCGATGAGGTAAAATGCTCTGTAAAAATCGAAGGATCGAGCGATTGTTGTGATGACACTGATAATGTTTTGAGTAGGGATTTAAATATTCCAGTTTTTCAAGAAATTCCTACTTTACTAGATAATTCATCGGAGGAAAAGGCTAATTATAATTGTGACGAAGATGACGTCAATAATACAAATATGTCTGGCGTTTATTCGGGGCTTTGGGTTGATGATAGTCCGTTGAATCCGGAAGACGATAAGACTTCGAATATTAGCTATAATTCTAGCGTACTTTATCAGCTGATAGCATTAGTTGGTTCGTTGGCGGTTAGAATTGCCTTCAAGAAACAAGAAGAATTGTGTAAATAGATATATAATAGGCGTATGAATGATAAAGAAAATACTATTAGTGTCGCTCGTGCTATTATTCGCATTGGTGACGCCGCTGAAAAAGCCAAAGATTATGGTTTGTTGAAATCGCTAGAGGAAATGGTTGATCAGCTGGCTCGACATAATGTTAAAGACGCTGAGGTTGATATTAAGTTGCTATTGGAATATGTTAAGTCATTGAACGATTGTGAATATTGCCGAGCGTCTAACGGCGAGATGAGCACTGCCGATTTGAT
>JABZJR010000082.1 GCA_015257705.1 Nanosynbacter sp. | reverse complement strand
GCTTGCCAGCAGGCGGACAATATGACTGATGATCGGGTTTTGGTGGTGAATAGCGGAAATTGGAATCACGGAGTTATTGGTATTGTGGCGTCGAAATTGGTTGAGAAGTATAAGAAGCCAGTTTTTATAATTGGCGAGCGTGGCGATGAGGCTACGGGTTCGGCGCGAAGTTTTGGCGATTTTTCTGCAGCTGACGCGGTTCGTGCGGCTGACGATATTATTATTAAAGGCGGCGGTCATGGAGCGGCGGCGGGCGTGACGCTGGCGACCGAGAGAATTGACGATTTTCGTAGGCGGGTGAATGAGTTTTATGATTCGCTGCAATTAAAAAATCAGGAATTATATTTGTTGCCGAGGGCTGACGTTGAGATTGACGATTTTTCGGAAATTAATGAGGAGTTGATTGATAATTTGGCAAAGATGGAGCCGTTTGGCAATGGTAACTCAGAGCCTATATTGAAGATAAACAAAGTGACGGTTTTTAGCGTGAGGAGAATGGGTGCGGATGGGCAACATGTGAAACTGACCTTGCGTGATAAAAATGACGTTGCGCTGCAGATGCTGGCTTTTAATGCGCCAGAGGAGTTTTTCCGTGAAGTGGGCGACGAAGTGTCTGTCTGGTTTCAGCCGACTGTAAATGAATGGCAGGGAATGAAGTCTGTTGAGGGGCGATTATTACATTTGGCTGAGGCGTAATAGTTGCGTTAATTAGATATATATTGTATAATAAATCCAATAGTTTAAATTTATTTGGAGTGAAGTTCTTGTGAAATCGGAAAAACTTTGGGTGCCGTCATCTAAACCTACAGATTATGGCTTTGAGAATGGTCTACAGGTCGCCGAGATTGATAGTGGCTTAAGACAGGGAAAGACTATACAACTTGCTACACAGGAAGATATGCGTCGCTTGGCTGAGGAATCTTACAATTCAAACCACATGAATAAGACTGTTGAACAACTGAGAGATCCGCGCTATATTCGTGTATTTAGTGGACTAGGTAGAGTTGGGCTTGAAGTTGTGATATTTGGTAATGAAAATGCGAATAAGATTCAGGCTGTTTTGTATGGATGGGGAGGAAATTTCCGTCATCCAAACGCAATTCGAGAAGCTGCCGTTCTGGCGTGCGAGAATCCGGATGCGGCTATTATGGTTATGAATATGCCAGGAGTGGGTAATTCTGGAATGCTACCCGAGTCTGTTCGTAAGGAGATACGAAAGACTGGTAGCTACGGTAGCTTAGGGGAATATGTTGGTCCAGTAATTGACCATGTCGCGAAAGATTTCGACGAGGTTAGTGTTGGTGGGCATTCTTTGGGTGGTCGTGTTGCGACGTCGTCAGTTGCTCACATGGAATCTAAGGTTAATAAGCTACGGCTATTCGATCCGGTGGGATCGCGTAAAATGGGGATTGCTGCTTTGGGGTGGAATTTCATAGGAGAAGAAGGCGTGGAATTGATGCGTTACGGCAAGGAATCATTGAGTCCAAGCGCAAAAGAACTGGGCTTGGAGTTCTTGCAGAGAGAAGATCCTAAAGTTATTGAGGAGGTTGGTAAACTCTCAGGAGAGTCAAGTGTCGAGTTTGCTCCACCGAAACAAGGTTGGCGCCAGCAATTCCTTACTGATCCTTTTGCCTTAAGTAATGATGGCTTATTGGAAGATTTATTGAAAGCCGCGCCAAATGTCCGAAACAATATTATTATATTTGTACCCGAAGGTAGTCATTTGACTAATATGCGTGACATGGCTCGCATTGTCGGTATTGTGAATGGTGAGCCTAAGTCGACAAGTGCTGAAGTCGGACTATATGGAATTTTGAACAACCACACTCACAATGTCATGAACGACCCTACTGTGTTAGCGATTGTGTATGGCGCTGATACTAAAGATCTCGCCTTGTCCGCCTAAAACTTGCAGGGCGATTATTACATTTGGCTTAGGTGCAATAGTTGCGTTACTTGTAGAGTAGATGTATTGTTATAATGTATTAATATTTTTGGGTGGGAGAATTTTTTAGGAGGTTTGGTAATATGGAGTTTTCTAATAGTCGCAGTGAAGAAATTATATATCAGAAAGATGCACGTCCTAGCCTGGGGAGGGTAGCGCTAAAGTTACTGACTAATTATCACGAAGATACACGCTCGGAGCTGCCTGGCAAAGCCTTAGCGGATCTTAAAGAAGAGTATGATGACGTAGCGGGTAAACATAAGGAATTCGCTGAACATTTGAATGAAGCTTCTAGCGTGAGTTCTTTAGTAGCAGCTGCTGGTCACTTAATTTCCCTAAAGGACATAATGTATGGGATAAATAATGGCGTTCGATTGTCTTTATCCAGTGATGCGAATGGAGAAGTTCCTGGCGATTCGGCTTTGCCAGAAAATATTCCTTGTGACCTTGCCAAAGTTAAAATTTCTGAAAATGATGATGGTACGTATACTGCCAAGATCCCTGTTACAGAACACAGATTTGACTGTAATAGGCATATACGGGCTGATGTGACCACTTATACTATTACGTTTACTCCTGATGGTGAGGTATTAAATCTCACGTCAAAGAAGGTGAAGGGATAATCTAGTTGGCAAATAATCTCTCATCTGTTATAATGTTTGCAGTATGGTACAAGTAACACGTAAAGATCAGAAGGAAGCGAACGAAAATATCATTCGTCGTTTCAACCGCAGGGTTTTGCAAAGCGGTGTTTTGGCTCGCGCTAAGAGCGTTATGCGTTTTGAAAAACCAATTTCAAAGACCGAGCGTCGTAAAAAAGCTATTATTCGCCGCGAGCGACGAGCTGAAAAAACGGCAAAAATGCGCCTAGGGGTGCGTTAATGTCTGCGCTAAAAGAGCGCATTACTAGTGAAATGAAAGCCGCTCTATTGAGCGGCGATCGTTTTCGTGGTGATGTTTTGCGTAATCTAAAGGCAGCAATCTTAAACGAAGAAGTTTCTTTGGGCAAGCGAGAAGACGGCTTGGATGATTCTGAAATTGAAAAAGTCGTTGCTCGAGAAGTGAA
>JABZJR010000081.1 GCA_015257705.1 Nanosynbacter sp. | reverse complement strand
AATTCAGACGTACCTCTTACGGTCGGTGATATTGCGAAAAACTGCAAAAACATTAACCGTGCCAGCATTTACCGCACACTGCTAATGTTCGATAATCTGAACATTATAAGCACCATAACTATTGGCTGGAAGAACTATTACGAGTTAGCAGAACCTTTTATACCACATCATCACCACCTCTACTGTATAAATTGTCAAAATGCCGAGCCTATACAATCACAAGAACTCGAAAAACTCATAAATCTCATTGGTAAAAAACATAATTTCATAGCCACAAAACACCACTTTGAGCTGGAAGGTATTTGCGAAAAGTGCCGACATATTATAGAAAATAAATAATTTTTCCCAACAAAAAAGCGCCAGGTAAGGGTGGGCATCACCTGACGCTTTTTTACCCTTCAACCCACCCGAGCTACCGTATCAACGAAGCGTCGCGACTAAAACTCCAAAAGTCCGCGCCTGACTATTATCAACACCAATTAGTGCTCGCCTTAACAGAGGTCGCCTTTGAAAAAGGGCAGTTAAAGGGGTTAGTATGCGCGTAACGTTGAACCGCAAAAAGTGGAGGGTAAGAATACTTAATGCCATTGCGCGCAACCTAACATATAGTTAGAATAGGGGGTATAAGGTGCGTTTGGTTAATGATTACTCAACCAATCGTCCTTGATTATAGCAAACATTTGACAAAGTGTCAATACTTTTTACCACATTTTTTATGGAAATCAATAGAATTACACCAGATGAGCATATTTTCTCCCAGAGATTAGCACATATTGCCAATCCACCAAAAAGCTTATGTTATATGGGAAAGTTGCCAGAAACAAATGCGCCTGTCGTATCAATCGTCGGATCCCGTAAGCCGTCTGCCTACGGAAAAGAAGTAACCGAGCGATTAGCAACAGATCTGGCAAAAGCTGGATGTGTAATCGTGAGTGGATTGGCGCTAGGTGTGGATTGTATTGCTCAAAAAGCTGCGATTGAAGCTGGCGGAACGGTCGTAGCGGTCGTCCCAAACGAGCTTCCTGATATTTCACCGCGGACTAATTATCAACTAGCCATGAGCATCATAAAGCAGGGTGGCGCGGTCGTTTCAGAATGGATGAAGGGCGATAATAAAATAGTCAATCGTTGGAGTTTTTTGGAGCGCAATCGACTAGTTAGTGGGCTAGCTGACGGAATTATTATCACCGAAGCCGCCGAGCGAAGCGGCACATTAAACACCGCCTCTCACGCACTGAACCAGGGAAGAGATTTGTTTGTAGTTCCCGGAAACATAACCAGCCCACTGTCGGCAGGTTGTAATACCTTATTAAAGCAGGGGGCGTATCTGGTGACAGACGCCGACGACGTTTTGTCAATCATCGCGCCAGAAAAATTGCAAAAAGACAACGGTCAAGAATTAGCAGCCAGCGCAACAATTGAAGAAGCTATTGTCATAAAACTCATCTCAGAAGGACTGCGCGACGGCGACGAAATTCAACAAAAATCAGGACTATCCGCGTCAGATTTCGCCACGGCGTTAACTATGTTGGAGATCAACGGAGTGATTAAGCCTCTCGGAGCAAACAACTGGACGTTACGATAATATTGCTATTTTGACAAATTGATGTTATTATGCGGACTATGGAAAAAGCCCGAGAAACATCCCCTACCACCCGTAAAGTCGCCAAAGACGTTTTTACCATCCCTAATTTGATAAGCGTGACTGGCGCCGCTTTGGCGATACACAGATCTGAGAAAATCGATACACCTGAAGGGCTGGTGGAATGCGCAGTCGGGCGATTAGCTGACGTCTTGGACGGCAAAATAGCGCGCATGACAGGGCAGACTAGCAATTTTGGAGCAGCATTGGACGCCACAACAGACAAAATAGTTATGGCAAAAATCCTCTATGAAATGAATAAAAAAGAGTTGGCTCCAAAGTGTATCCTTGGCACCGTTGCGGTACTAAACTCGATAAACGCCGTGGCTACAGGAATTGCTAATTTACGTAGTGACGAGAAAGCCGAAACTCGACCGACCAAATCAGGAAAGCTAGCCATGGCAGGAGAAACAGTTACTTTGATATCTTATATTGCCGCCCATATTGCCGAGCAGGACAAAAATCCAAAACTCGCCAAGCTTCTACGCAAACTGGGAGCTGCAGCATTTACCGCTTCACTTCCGTTCGCTGCGCACGCAACATGTACATACATAAAACGAGCAATTAAAGGCGACGCGGAAAAAGAAAAACCACGCCAAATAGCAGATGTTAAGCGTAGTCTTGGATCAATGGCAATGCTCGGTCGTCTCAGTGGTCGCTCGCAATAATTAACTTTGCGGTTGTAGCCAGATAGCGATTTGTTATAATATAAAGTTATGAAAAATCTCGTTATCGTCGAGTCACCAGCCAAAGCTAAAACCATCGAGAAATATCTCGGCAAGGATTTTCATGTATTATCTAGCGTGGGGCATATTCGCTCGATTGTTAAAAAGACGAAGGATGGAACGCCGCCGATTGACGTGGCTAACGATTTTTTCGCAATCTATGAAGTTGATCCTGAGAAAAAGAAAGTTATCACCGAACTAAAGAGAAATGTTAAGGCAGTTGGCAAGGAAAATGTTTGGCTCGCAACCGATGAAGACCGCGAAGGAGAGGCTATTGCTTGGCATTTGTGCAAGGTGCTGGATCTTCCTATTGAAACGACTAAGCGAATCGTCTTTCATGAGATCACCAAAGACGCCATAACTAATGCAATTAAGAATCCGCGAACCGTGGATATGAATTTGGTTCAGGCGCAACAAGCCAGGCAAATACTTGACCGACTGGTTGGCTTTGAGCTCAGCCCAGTCGTCTGGCAGAAAGTCCCTGGCGGAAAATCGGCTGGTCGCGTTCAGAGTCCAGCGGTGCGATTACTAGTCGAGCGCGAACGAGAAATTATGAAGTTTGAGGGCAATTCTCAGTTCAAAGTTACTGCCATTTTCATTCACGACAATCAAGAATTCAAGGCCGAACTTAATCAAAAATTCGATACAGAAGAAGCGGCGAACGAGTTCTTAAATAGCCTGAAGCCTGCCGAATTTATTGTTAGCGATATCTCGAAAACTCCAGGAA
>JABZJR010000080.1 GCA_015257705.1 Nanosynbacter sp. | reverse complement strand
ATTGTGACATGAAACGAACCAAGGCGCGACTTAAAATCAACCAGATTTTGACTGGTAAGAAAACGAATCTGCGAGTTGTTGGCTGTTTGCTTTTTCGCGAATGGAATAAGAAAGATAAGCGATTTTACTACTGGGAAGAGTGGGAGATTACAGGGCTGGCTGATTATGATAGCTGGGTGGAATATGATCACAGCGATCAAACCGTTTCTCTGTATGAGCCGATTCGTTTTACTCAAGCAATTGATCCAACGCAATTGGAAAAGGGTCAATCATTCACCGTTTCCGAGCAGGACGGCAAGGACCACGTTGTGGTGGTTGACGAGGTTGGAATTGGTGAAATTATGAACATCAAGGGCAAAAACACGTATCAAGTTTTCCCGAAAGAACTGATGGCATATGCTACTTTGAGGGATACTGGCGTGCCGAAAAACCGTCAGTTGATTACGATTGAGAAGTATAATAATCGCGAGTACGACGCTTACCGTAAGATTCAATTAAGCGACAAAGAACAGAAGGAAATGTTCGGCAGAACCATTAAACCGATTGACTGGACGACGATTATTTTCATTGTCATATTTATTGTTATTATTTTGTTTGCATTCATCTTTGACAACAATTCCGACAATAGTAATGGCGGAGGTCACGGCGGATCGCGCGGTGTTTACGGCGGCAGTAGCGGCGGGCTTGGTAAATAAAAGGAGTTATAATGTCACGATCAAGTACAAAAAAACGGGAGCAAATTGCTTTATTTGCGGCGGCGATTTTAGTAGCAATTGGCGGAATTATTTACGAGCTGATTTTAGGCGCAGCTGCGTCATATTTGGTGGGCGATTCGATTTTGAGCTTCAGCTTGGCGACGGGCGTGACGCTGTTTGGCATGGGAATTGGCTCATTGCTGGTCAATTATATCAAGCTTCATCCAGCAACCAGCTTCGCAACGAACGAAATTATTCTGGGGCTAATTGGTGGAAATTCGGTAATGCTGATGTATTTGGGATTCGTTTTTACGCGTTCGCATTGGCTGATTTTTGCCGTCATAAGTTTGGCAATTGGTATTTGTATCGGGTTGGAAATTCCGCTTTTAATGAAGATGTTTCAGGAGTTCGGGCGCAAGTCTTCGGTGAAATTATTTAGCAAGATCTTAGCGCTCGATTATTTTGGGGCGTTAATTGCGTCGCTATTATTCCCGCTTGTTATGCTTCCGTATCTTGGTTTGATGCGTAGCGCGTATCTGGTGGCGGCACTGAATATTGGCGTTGCGGTTTTGATTCTTAAGCAAATGAAGGCTTCGAAAATTGTGATGACAATTAGCGTTATTGCAACAATGTTACTTTTGGGGTTCTTTATTTATGCGACAGAAATTGAGCACGGAATCGACAAGCGAACGTATAAAGATCCTGTGATGTGGCAGCAACAGACGCCGTATCAGAAAATTGTCCTGACTAGATATAAGAATGACACGAGGTTGTTTTTGAATCGCAATCTGCAGTTTTCCAGCCTTGACGAAGCGCGTTATCATGAAACACTGTCTGCTTCCGCTCTGTCTTCAGTCGCTAATCCGAAGCGTGTGCTGATTATGGGCGGCGGCGATGGTTTGTTGGCTCGGGACGTTTTGAAATATCCCAGCGTTGAGCATATTACGTTGGTCGATATCGATGAGGTGATGACTAATCTGGCGAAAACTAACCATCTTCTCACCGATGTAAATCAGCGCTCGTTGCATGATCAGCGCGTTTCCGTTGTCAATCAAGACGCTTTTCAATTCGCCTTCTCTACCAAGGATAAATATGATGTCGTGCTGATTGATCTGGTGGATCCGTCGAATGAGAAATTAGCCAAGTTGTATTCTGAGCAATTATATCGCCAAATTGGCAATATTTTAACGGAACGTGGCGTTATGGTGACACAAGCGACGTCTTCATTTTTCTCTCCGCATGCTTTTTATATGGTGGCAAATACCGTCAAATCGTCTCATTCAGAGCGATATGTGACGGCGTTTTCGGTTAATGTGCCATCATTTGGCGAGTGGGGTTTTGTGATGTCTACGCCGCAAGCTGAGGTCGTAGCTAGCCAGCCATTGCCGAAAAATATGCGATATCAAAACCAAAAATTGCTTACTTTTTTGACTAAGCAAAACGCCGTGTCTGTGCCGTCTGGACCGACTTCTACGTTGGTTTCTCCGCGAATTACCGACGTTTATAATTCTGATATGCGTCAGTGGCGATACGAATAGTTTTTAGTCGGCGGTAGTGTTCTTTTTTCGTCGGCGACGTCGTCTTTTTGGTGTGGCTGAAGCTAGCGGTGTAACTGTATTGACTACGGTTTCTGTGGTCGCGTTATCATTGCTGCGAATTTGCAGAACAACTTCACCGTCGTTAGCTGTAGGCTGTGGCTTTTCCGGTTGGCTATTGACCGCTGGAGCGTTGTTTGCGGGCTGCAGTTGAGGTTTGGCTGGTTGCTTTTTTTGATTGCGAACAGGCTTTATTGCGGCATCAATTTCCTTCTCAACATCTTCCCTGTTTCGCGAATACATGCGACGCGAATGTTCAATAATGTGCGGCGTGTTGTCGGCTTGGCTTGGCGGAAGTTCCAATGTGCGAGCAGAAAACGCCGGAGTTTTTTCGCCGCCAATAACCATATTGACGACGAAATTACGATTGTGCATTTGAAGCAGGTCGATTGCCTCAAAGTTTGGCTCGAATTGCTTGGCGAGAATTGGCGCATCGTCAGCAGAAACTCGGAAGGAAATCATGGTGCCGACGTTACCGAAAACCGCATCGCGAACCGTGTCGCTCATCTGGGAAATGTACTGATTGGCAACGGTCAAGTTAAGGCCATATTTTCGAGCCTCAGACAGAATAGTCGCAAACGAATCGGTGGCGAAGTTCTGGAACTCGTCGACATAAAGATAGAATGGGCGGCGGTCACGGACGTCAGGAATGTCGCTTCGAGACATGGCGGCAAGCTGGATTTTTGTGACCAAAAACGAACCGAGGATGGCGGCATTATCTTCACCGATAAGACCCTTGGACAGATTGACAATTAGAATCTTTCCTTCGTCCATAATCTGGCGAATATTGAACGTGGATTTCGGTTGGCCGATGATGTTGCGAATGATTGGATTGGCGGTGAAAGCCCCGACTTTATTTAAGACTGGCGCAATTGCCTCGGCGACAAACTTGTCATTCCAGCTGGCAAATTCAACATTCCAGAATTGCAAAACCACGGTGTCGCGACAATAAGTCAGCGTTTCTTTTCGGAATTCCTTATCTGTTAGCATGCGAGTAATGTCGAGCATCGTCGCCTCTGGTC
>JABZJR010000007.1:18803-20123 GCA_015257705.1 Nanosynbacter sp. | reverse complement strand
GATTAACGATCGAGAGATATACGACAATCTCGGAATGGTGGGCAAAAATCCGCGTGGGGCGGTGGCTTATAAGTATGCGGCCGAAGAAGCTACGACGATCGTTCGGGACATAGTCATTTCTATCGGGCGAACTGGCGCGGCGACTCCGGTGGCTGTGTTTGATCCGGTAGTGGTGGCGGGAACTACTGTGCAGCACGCCAGTTTGCATAACGCCGATGAAATTGAGCGTTTGGATATTCGGCGAGGCGACACTGTGGTGATTTTTAAGGCTGGCGATATTATTCCGCAAGTTGAGAGTGTCTTGAAGGAATTGCGACCTGCAGATTCTGAGCCAATTGATTATGAAGCAGAATTAAAACGGCAATATCCGGAGTTGGAATTTGTGCGACCGGAAGGTGAAGCTGTTTATCGAGTTAAGGGCTCTAGTGGTCCACTGATTTTGAAGCGAGCTCTGGCGCACTTCGCGTCTAAGGGTGCGCTTGATATTGATACGCTTGGTGAAAAGAACGTGGAAGCTTTGATTGATAATGGTTTGGTCGGCGATTTGGCGGATATTTTCACACTTACTAAAGACGATTTGTTGAAGTTGGATCGGTTTGCTGATATTTCTGCACAAAAGTTGATATCGGCGATTGCTGATAAAAAAAGTCCAGAGTTAGAGCGATTTTTATACGGTCTGGGAATCCGTCATATTGGCGCGCAAACGGCGATTGATTTGACGAATCATTTTGAGAGTATGGAAAATTTGGCGAAAGCGACGATTGATGATTTGCGACAAGTTGATGGTGTGGGTGAAATTGTCGCTGAATCTGTGGTGGCGTGGTTTGCTGATGAGGATAACGTAAAATTGCTCAATAAATTTACCGAGCTAGGCGTCATTCCTCAGTTTAATAAAAAGGCTGGCGGTTTGAGTGGAAAAAGCTTTGTCGTCACGGGCACTCTGAAGTCTATGGGACGCGACGCTGCTGCGGATAAAATTCGTAATCTCGGTGGAGTTTTTCAAACCGCAGTTTCTAAAGACACGACATATTTGGTGGCTGGTGGTAAGGTTGGTGCTAGCAAATTGAAAAAGGCTGAGCAATACGGCACGAAAATCATTGACGAAGAAGAACTATTGAAAATGATAAGCGATGCAGATCAATAGTCGCAGTGAGACATAAAGCTTGTGTTTTTTGGGGCGATAATGCATAATTAAACATGAGCTGGTACGCATAGGGGCATTCTCCTATGCTTGCCAATTGAAAGACAAACACACATTCAAATATGCCCCGGGTGGGCGCGTAGCAGCTCTTCTATAATGCTTATGGTATGATATAGTTA
>JABZJR010000007.1:0-18793 GCA_015257705.1 Nanosynbacter sp. | reverse complement strand
ATATAGTTATGGTTACTGTTTCAAAGAAAAGGGAAGAAAAACTAGCAAAATTAGTGCGAGAATTTTTTGCCGTTCATCCAGATGTGAAGCTTGTGGCGATAACTGGTAGCGCCGGAAAGGCTAGCGCGAAAATAGCTATCGGTACGGTTTTGGCGCAACAATTTGATATTCAACTTCGCAATGAAGAACCGAAGACGAAAGCTGACGTTTTCCTTCAGATGATGGGCGTGAAAATGCCCGAAAAAGGCTTGTTTAAATGGTGGAAAGTGATGCGCGCCGTAAAGAAGAGAATTAAGGCCGAAAAACCGGAAGTTCAGGTAATTGTTCAGGAATTTAATCCAAAGGAACTTGGCTATAACGATTGGTTTAAGGCTTATGTTGTGCCAGATATTACGGTTGTAACTTCTGTGACGAACGGTCGAATGCAGGTTGAATATTCCTTGGAGGAAGTGGCGAATGAGATGATTTCGCTGGCGAATTTCTCGCGAATGGCAATGATAAATCGTGATGACATCGACGGGCGTTTTGCTAGCTTTTTGACAAATCCTAATATCACTACTTACGGAAGTGATCCCGTAGCGGAGTATAATTTTGACGATCGTAATTTTTCTCTGAAAGACGGACATCACGGCTTTATTATGTCGCCAGAAAATCCTAATGGACTAGAAGTCAACGTTAAGCTAATTGGTGAGCATAATATTCGTCCAGCGATCGTGGCGGCAGCTATTGGTTATGCGTTTGGTGAAACTGAGGAGAATATAAAAAAGGGCATAGAAAATTTGCGCCCACTGCCTGGCAGGATGAATTTATTGAAGGGTGCGAACAATACTTGGTTGATTGATGATAGCTATAGTTCGACGCCGTTGACTGCCTTAGCTGCTTTACAGTCTTTGTATCGAATTGAGACTCCGCAGCGAATTGCTGTACTTGGCAATATGAATGGCTTAAAGGGAATTTTCGAGCAAGCTCACGCTGAGCTTGGTTCTCATTGTAGTCCTGATTTGCTGGATTGGGTTGTGACGGTTGGTGAGAAAGCTAATCAATATTTGGCACCGGCTGCGCGCCAAAGAGGCTGTCAGGTGAAGGAATGCAAGAATGCTATCGAGGCTGGGTCTTTCGTGCGCGACAAATTGAAATCTGAAGGCGTTGCTCTGTTTAAGGGTTCAAGCGGCGGAGTATGGCTAGAGGAATCTATAAAAATTAACCTTCATAGCACTGAGGACGATAAATACTTAGTCAGGCAAACGCCGGAGTGGATTGCTAGGAAAAACCAATTTTTCTCACAATTTAAAGATTAATGTGATATATTAAATTCAAGGTATATAAAACAAGGGGTAATGATGGATCAAGGTAATCAACCTGCACCGCAGCCGCAATATAACAGCGTGCCGATGCAACCAAAAAAGAAGAAAACGGGATTGATAATTGGCATAGTGCTGGGAGTTATAGCTCTTATTGCTATTGTTTCTGCTGTGCTAGTTTATTTCTTGTGGTGGCAGAATCCAGAAAAGATGGTTACGGACGCTGTGTCTAATGCTATTATGGCAAAGAAGATGACTGCCGACGGTAAGGTAGTTATTAACATGCGCGACCAAGGAAAAATAGAGCTAAACGTAAAGACTGCTACTGATTCGGGAAAGTCAAAGGCGAATATTGACGCTAAGCTTGATATTAAGGGAGTTGAGAAAAATATTCCTCTTAAAGGGGATGCGGTTCTTGATAGTGACGGAACGATATACGTGAAGATAAATAACTTTAAGGATTTGTATGGCACTTTGCTTGAGATAGTTATGGAGTCTTCGTCTGGCGGAAATCTATCAAGATCTCAAATAGAAGCTTACCGCGATCAGGCATTGGAGAAGATGAGCTCTGAGATAGATAAAATGAGCGACACGTGGATGAAGATTTCTCCAGATGAAATCGGTAGCGAATACAAGTGTGGAATTAACGCTCTGAAGAAAATTCAAAGTGATGAAAGTGCGCGTAAGGAATTGGCTCAGATTTATCAAAAGAATAGTTCCTTCACAATAAAAGATTCAAAGATTAGTGATCGTAATGGTGGACGTGGTTTTGAATTGCAAGGTAATAATAAATCTAATTCGTCAAAATTTGAGGAAGAGTTTAAGAATTCATCGGTCGGTAAGGCGCTCAGTAAGTGTGGAAAATCGAATGGCTACAAGAGTAGTGAATCATCATCTATTGACGAATCTTCATTGAAAGTGTGGGTTGATAGATCATCTCATGAGTTGAAAGCCTTAGAGTTGAAAGGTGATAGCAAGAAGGCTTCTGTAGAAATTTCATTTGACATCGATGTGAATAAATCTGAAGAAATCAAGGTTCCTTCGAGCGCTGAAAGCTTGAAAGAGTTTGTAGAAGGTTTTATGAGCGGATATTCGAGTGGATTGTCATCAACCTCAACCAGGTAAGTGATTTAATTGCCTAATAATAATCCCGTTCGTAATGAGCGGGATTATTTGCTATAATTACAGATATGAGACGCTATAATCCGACAGAAATTGAACAAAAATGGCAAAACAAATGGGAGACCGACGGTACTTACGCGGTCGATTTTAATGACACGACCCAACCGAAATATTACAGCTTGAGTATGCTTCCGGGGATTACGGGGGCTGGAATTCACATTGGCCACGGTCGTACTTTTCAATTTGCCGACATCAAGGCACGATTTAAGCGTCAGCAGGGTTATAATGTCTATCATCCAATCGGCTGGGATAGCTTTGGTTTGCCGGTTGAAAATTACGCTATTAAAGTCGGAAAAACGCCACGTGTAGCGCACGATGAGGCGAAGGTCCATTTTAAGGAGCAATTGAAGCGACTTGGGTTTAGCTATGATTGGACAAAAGAAATTTCTACAGCTGATCCAGAATATTACAAATGGACTCAGTGGATTTTTACGCAATTATATAAGCACGATTTGGCGTATCAAAAAGAGCAGCCACAATGGTGGTGTGAAACTGATAACACGGTGCTTGCTAACGAACAGGTTGAAGGTGGCAAATGTTGGCGCTGTGGTAATCCTGTGACCAAGCGCAACCTTAAGCAGTGGTTCTTCCGAATTACGGCGTATGCAGATGAAATTTTAGAGGCAACCGATGCGCTTGATTGGACGGAAATGGTTAAAACCATGCAGAAGAATTGGATTGGTCGATCAGTTGGCGCGGAAGTTGAGTTTGCGGTTAGTGGTCAAGATTCCAAGATTACAGTTTTCACAACTCGTCCTGACACGTTATTTGGCGCGACGTATGTAGCTTTGGCGCCAGAACATCCTTTGATTTCTCAGTTGGTAAATTCCGATACGCGCGAAAAGGTTGAAGCGTATATCCAAGCTTCGCAACAAAAATCTGATGTTGAACGTCAAGAGAATAAAGAGAAAACAGGCGTATTTACGGGCAGTTATGTCATAAATCCAGTTAATGGTCAAAAATTGCCGATTTGGGTGGCGGATTATGTTTTGGGCGGCTATGGAACCGGCGCAGTCATGGCTGTGCCAGCGCACGACGAGCGCGATTTTGCGTTTGCCGAGAAGTTCGATTTGCCGATTATCCAGGTTATTGATAAGCCTGAGCATTCAGCTGATGCTGGCTGTTATTCTGGTGAAGGTGAGCTGATAAATTCCGGACAATTTAACGGAACCAGGAGTGAGGATGCTCGCGAGCAAATTGTTGCGTGGCTGGAGCAGCAGAATTCTGGGCGAAGCAAAACCACGTATAAAATGCGCGATTGGTTGATTTCTCGTCAGCGTTATTGGGGTGCTCCGATTCCAATTGTTCATGTTGATGGTCATGTACCAATTGCCGTGGCTGATGAATGCTTGCCGGTGATTTTGCCAGAGGTGGAGAACTTTAAGCCAACGGGCGGTAATACTTCCGTTTTGGCTCAGGTTGATGATTGGGTGCGAGTCTGGGTGGATGTTGAAACTGGAAAAACTGTACCGATTACAGAAAGTAAGCCTGATGGCGACAATTGGGTGGAGGGTCGTCGCGAGACTGACACTTTGGACGGCTATGCTTGTTCTAGCTGGTATTTCTTGCGATATCTCGACCCGCACAACGATAATGAAGCATGGAATCCTGAGAGAATTAACCACTGGATGCCAGTTGATTATTACAATGGCGCCGACCACGCCGTGGCTCACTTGCTATACAGTCGTTTTTGGATGCGATTTTTCTATAAGCTCGGCCTCGTTCCGACTCCAGAACCTTTCAAGCGAATGATGTACAATGCATACATTATGGCGCCAGACGGTCAGAAAATGTCCAAATCTAAGGGTAATGTTATTGATCCGATGGAGATTATGGATAGTGGATACGGCGCCGATGCGCTGCGAGTTTACGAAATGTTCATCGCGCCTTATGACATGGACGCGCCATGGGATCCTCGTGGCGTTCCAGGGACGTATCGATTCTTAAATCGAGCATGGAACTTGGTTCAGGAGTTCGTTGATAAGAATCCAAACGACTCTCTTGGCACGAATGAAAAAACAACTCAAGAATTATTGCGATTAACTCATTTGACGATTAAAAAAGTTACTCGCGATATTGAAGATGAGAAGTTTAATACAGCCGTGGCTTCGATGATGGAAATGGTCAATGGTCTATATAAGATAAAAGAGTCGCATGGAATTGATGTGTCGGACGAGTGGCGATTTGCATTAGAAAGTTTGATCCAGATTTTGGCGCCTTTTGCTCCGCATATCACAGAGGAATTGTGGCATGAAATGGGTCATGATGATACGGTTCACGTTGGTCACTGGCCGAAGTGGGACGAAGAATATCTAAAGAGCGATACGATGACTATTATAGTTCAAGTGAACGGCAAGCTTCGTGCGAAACTTGAGCTGTCGAGTGATATGGATAAGCAGGGCGTTGAAGCGGCAGCCCTAGCTGACGAAAATGTCCAGAAATTCACAAACAATAAACCACCTAAAAAGATGGTTTATGTTCCAGGCAAGCTGGTGAATATTGTTATCTAAGCTGATTTAGTGTGTTATTCCTACGACTACTATATCTCGTCTACCGTCGTTATTCACGTCTCCAACGACAGTTGTGGCTTGATCACCCTCCTGTATTTTTGCTGACGATGAAGGCTCTTTTCCATGTTTTTTATTCAGATCGTATACTATCTGCGTACTCGTTAGAACACCTTCGCCTAGATGATTCATTTCATCTTGGCTGAAGTTGTTCTCCTTGGCTAGTTTGGTGGTTTCGTTAACTATATTTCCGCCTTCTTCTATAGTGAACGTCTCCACTGCTGCATCATCAGGCAGGTCTGTCGTTCCTTCTCTGTAGTCATCTACAAACCGAGCGATCTCTTCTTGCGTGCTAGGTTTTTGCTCGGGCATATTGGCTTGTCTTACTGCATACACGAGAACGCCGCCAGCTACTAGAGAGAGGGTCAGAGCTATCCCTCCTAGTTTTTTGGGAAGTTCTGTTGTCGTTGTTTTATTTTTAGATTCTACTCTATTTGGTGATAGTTCTTTACTCATGTTCCATATGTTACCATAAACGACATAAAAAGTCAATATTATTATCTAATTTGCAGGCAAGCTCTTGAGATTGTCCAATAAAAAAGGTATAATGGTACGTAAGTTTTATGACAACCTAAAAGAGGAGAATAAATTATGGCACAACCTAAGAAACAGAGTAGCCCACGTAAAACTGGTCTTCGTCGCAGCCACTTGGTATTAAAATTGGCACGTCGCGTTAACGCAACTTCACCAGTTAAGGTGAAGACAACCAAGCGTGAAACTGGTAAAACAACAAAATAATAATTACGAACAGGACGCTTAATAATGGCATCAAACCGTCATTTGGGACGAATTGTCGCACTGCAAACACTTTATGAACATGAATTTCGCAAAGAGGTTGGTGATAGCGATGTTGACTATAAGACTATTTTAAAGCGTAATTTGGCTGAATATAAATCATCGGTTGACGATATTGAATTTATCGATAATTTGATCAGCGGCGTACTTTCGACGCAGAGTCAATTGGACGAGAAATTGCAGCCATTGGCGCCAGAATGGCCTATTAGTCAGTTGCCGCGAATTGATCGGGCGGTACTTAGAATTGGTTTATATGAATTGCTGTATTGTGCAGATACCGTTCCGCCGAAAGTGGTAATTAATGAAGCGGTAGAATTAGCGAAAGCGTTCGGTTCGGATAACTCGGGTAAGTTTGTGAATGGCGTGCTTGGCACGGCACTCCGTACTCTCGTGGAGGAGTCCGACAGTGAGAACAAGCAACTTTGATAAGATAAAAAAATATTTTGGTGGCAGTAAGAAGCCGTTGATTCAGGAAATTGTACGCGAGCCAACTGCTGGTGGCGTGATTTTTCGTCGCAATAAAAAGGGCGAGGCGGAATTTTTGCTATATCAAGACGCTCGTGACCGCTGGACAATTCCGAAAGGGCATATTGAGCCAGGTGAAACAGCTCAAGTAACGGCTCGTAGGGAAATTGGCGAAGAAACTGGGCTGAAGAAAATTGAACTTCACGGCTGGCTGGGCAAGGTGAATTTTCGTTATCGTCGAATCGATAAATTGGTATTGATGACAACGCAAGTTTATCTAGTTAAGGCGCTGGATCCTAACGAGAAACTCCAAAAGGAGGAATGGATGAATGGTCTTAAATGGTTTAGTTTTCATGAGGCGCTGGATGAAGTTGAATATGAAGATATTGGCAAGCTGATTCTTCTAGCAATGAAACGAATTAGACAGGAGAACTTATAAATGAACGGAATGAACACTGCGCCATATCAAGATTTTGCGCGCGAAAAATTAGGTTTTGAATTTACGAATTTGGATTTGCTAATTACAGCTTTGACTCATCGTAGTTATGTGAATGAGCATCGAAAATCCGTCCATCACCACAATGAGCGCTTGGAATTCTTAGGTGATGCGGTTTTGGAATTGGCGGTAACAGAATATTTGTTTACGCATTTTTCTGAGCCAGAGGGAATTTTGACTGCTTGGCGGGCAGCTTTGGTACGAACGGAAAGTATTGGCGATGCTGGCGATAAGTTGGGTTATGGTCCGCTGATTCGTATGTCAAAGGGTGAGAAGAACGGCTCAGAGCGAGCGCATTTACAGATTTTAGCCAATGCATTTGAGGCGGTAATCGGCGCGATTTATTTGGAGCGTGGCTTTGACGATGCTCGCGATTTTATTCACAAGCATATAATTGTTAAACTGGACGGAATTTTAGAGTCGGGCAGTTGGCGTGATCCGAAGTCATATTTGCAGGAGATTTCTCAGCGAGTTGACAATCAAACGCCAGTATATAAAGTCCTGAGCGAAGAAGGTCCAGATCACGATAAAGTCTTTACTCTTGGGGTTTTTGTTGGCGATAATATGATGGGGCGAGGCATTGGTCCGTCAAAGCAAGTTGCCCAACAGCAAGCTGCTCGTGCTGCAATTGCTAAATATAAAGAATCTGGAGAGAAATAATTAAAGTTTGCACGGCGTAAACTGCTCGTGTATAATGAAAATACAGTTTAATTCCAGGAGGAGGGGCAGAATGTCAACAATAGATCAGCAGTTTGTAGAATATACTGTAAAGGCGTTGGTTGGACATCCAGAAGACGTCGTAGTAGACCGAACGATTGATGAAAAGGGCGTTTTACTAACATTGACAGTTAATCCAGCAGATTTGGGCCGAGTTATTGGTAAGCGCGGCAGTACGGCACAGAGTTTGCGTACACTTCTGCGAGCTTTGGGCGCAAAGAATGACGCTCGATATAACTTGAAGATCGTTAACAATGATGGTTTTTCTGGTGAGCGTGAGAGCAATAGCTATAATGATCATGCTTCTGTGGATAACTCAACAGATGAAACTGTGGAAAATGAATCATCTTACGCAGAAAACACCAGAAAAGAGCTTGCAGAACTCGACGATCTTGATATATAATTAAAACCAGTTCAAGCACAGACATTATGCGAGAACAGCTCTATGCGAGACAATGGGTAACCATTGAGAGCCTTATTTGTGCTAAAAAACCGTCCTTATTGGGGCGGTTTTTTGGTGGGGAATAATTTCTGCAAAAAGACATGAAAATAGCCCGCCAAGAGGCTCAAGCCGAGACTTAATGTCTCAAGGCGAGCTATTCTCATTGGCGGGCGTTAGCCCTTTGTGATGGGTCGAGAGATCCAACCGCCAACATTCCTCAAAGGGAAGGGGAGGTGATACCTGGTCTTCCAAGGGAATGCCTTGCTCAGATGCGGAAGGAGATCTGCGTAGGTCTCCTGGTCGTTGACATGAATGATTTCATGTCCCGGACCCCGCCTAAGGAGCTCGGCGATGGCTGCACTGTTCGTATAGGAGAACAATGCAGCCATCGAACAGAAGTCGAAGCCAAGCCCGGAGACGCATGCGGCGTGGATACGCTCCGCGCGTCCGTTATCATTCCCCTGATGAATCAGGGGATAATGCTCGTCGCTGTTGATGTTGTGCTTTTCGGGAAGGACGACGTAAGCACCGATTGTGACAGTGAGTCTGTCTCCGAAGAAGTTCAGCCGCCAGTCTTCGGCGGAACTTCCCTCCCACGAGATCTCATTGATGAAATAAGACAGGTTTCGCTGGATATCACTGCCAGCTCCATAAGGAACCTGCGTTCCATCATCAAGAGTCAAGGGGACTTGGATCTTGATGATGATGTCACCACATGGGTCGACATACGCATGCGACCTAGGGCTGAGCCCTGCAGTATTGATTGCGTACTCGACACCTTCGAGCGAGAGTTCTCCGGACATATCTCTGTCCTTTCTATGTAAGGGCTACTTCTACTCGGTTGAGTAAAAGTTAATATATATAGCATACCTGGACAAAAAAGTCAACACTTGGTACACTGTAACAGATGAGAAAATTTCAAGTAATTACACTTTTCCCAGAAATGACAACGGGAGTTTTTAATAATTCCATGATGTGGAAGGCTCAGAAAGACGGCATCGTAGAGCTTGCGACGGTGAATCTGCGGGAGTTTGGTTTGGGTCCTCGTCGTCAGGTTGACGATACTCCTTATGGCGGCGGTGACGGGATGCTTCTTATGATTGAGCCGTTATGGAAAGCGGTAGAATTTGCGAAATCTCAGGATGAAACAGCGAAAGTGGTATTAATGAGTCCGCGCGGGCAGCGCTGGAAGCAGGCAAAAGCCCAGAAAGAAGCCGATGATGATCGAGGTGTGATATTTATTTGCGGGCGATACGAGGGTGTTGATGAGCGAATTTTAGAACTAGTTGATGAGCAATGGAGTATTGGCGATTTTGTGCTGACAGGCGGAGAGCTGGCGGCAATGATGATGATTGATTCTATTGTTAGGTTGATTCCTGGAGTTTTGGGCGGCGAAAAGTCTGCGGAAATTGAAAGTTTTTCAGATGGAGAAACGTTGGAATTTCCACAATATACACGACCTGAGGAGTTTAAAGGTTTACGTGTGCCGGATGTTTTATTGAGCGGACACCACGGAAAAATTGCCGAGTGGCGCGCTGAACAATCGCGGATATTGACCAATAAAAATACCCCATAGAGACGGGGTATTTTAAGTTGTGGTGGATTTGTCGTAGAGCGAAAGATACTGTTTTATGGTGTTTATTTTTGTAACGTTCGCTGATTTAACTTTATGACGTTTTTATGAAAAGTGCAAGTGCTTTCGTAAAAAATACAACAAACTTGAGCTTTTTTGACGCGCAAGCTATACTGAAACTATGTCTAGAAAAGTGAATAAAATTGTTAAATTGATTACAGGACTATTAATAATGGTGTCATTATTATGTCAATTATTTACGTTTGAGAAGTTTTCTGCGGTCCTTACTTCTGCGGGGATTACGCCATATTTGAGTCTTCCGATTGCGATATTACTAGTAATCACAGAACTTGTGTCGTTGCCGTTTTTAATTGATATGAATATGCCAAAAAGAATTACTCTGACAAGTAGGACGGCTGGTTTTTTGAGTTTGGGGGTTATGACGGTAATTAGTTTTTTGGCGTTTGTGAATGAGTATGGGGCAGTGATATTTGGTGCAACGATAAAGAATGTGAATAATGTGGCTGCGATTTTTCTGGTATTCGTGATGTGGATTCTACTGATCTGTGCAAATTTATCGACGAAAAAAACAGCCAAATAATTGGCTGCTAAATTTCAAACTTGGCTGGGATGGAGGGATTCGAACCCCCGAATGGCGGGACCAGAACCCGCTGCCTTACCACTTGGCGACATCCCAACGGTAAACATAATTGTACTATAGAAAAATGATTTCCGCAAGCGTTTACTGGCCAGCGTTGACGCGATATACTTATAGTATGGATTTGCAATGGATCGTGAAATTAATTGCTGACGGACTAGTGGTGCCGGTCGTGCTAATTGGTGCGTACGCGCTGATAAAATTAGTTCCAAATAAAGAGAAGTATCAAGTTTATAGCCAGGTGTTAATGGCTGGGTTGACTGCTTATGTGGCGGCAAAAATTATCGGGTCAATTTATCAACCAGATCAGATGCGCCCGTTCGAGATTCTGGGTGTATCTGCCGGCGCGTCATTCCTTAATAATCCGGGTTTTCCGTCCGATCACGCGCTATTTACAATGGCAATTACTTTGGCGGTATTTTTCGGAACGAAGAGTTGGCGGCTGGCTGTTGTTTGTCTGGTTATGACGATCTTAATATGTGTCGGTCGGGTTATTGCATTGGTACATACGCCACTTGACGTTGTTGGCGGATTATTGATTGCCTGTGTAGGAATTGTTTGGTATAAACCGATGAATCTCTTGAAAAAGCATAATATTTAAGCATATACATTTGCAATATTGACAAGTTTACGTTACAATTTACGTATGAAATTATTGTCAGCTATTTTCCGTGAAGAAATATCAGATTACACATATCCATTTTCAAGGCGAGTTTTCTTGAGGATTTTGGCGATTTTAGTTGCTAGCGGCGTGGCTATCTGGTTGCTGGCGCTTGCGTTTGATAAATTTATGATTACACCTGTATTTTGCGCAAACGCTGAGCATATTTCTATTTGCGCAAACAGCACGAGCATCGCATCTTACGTCGCGCTGGTTTTGGCGGGAATTATGCTAGTTCCAGTGTTGGCGGTATTTGGCATCAAGCGACCTCTGTTGGTGGTAATCGCGGCAACTGTGTCATTGTGGGGTGCTACATTATGGGCTGGCGGATCTTGGATTTTGTCATTGCTATGGGTGGTTTTGGCGACAGTTTTGGTATATTTGTCGTTAATCTGGTTGAATAGAATTCGCGGCAACGGCGCAGCAATTTTATTTATGACTTTATTCGCAATTTTAGCACGAGTTGTCTTAGCATTGTAATCACTGTACACTAAGTGTATGGAAATCATTATCATTATTCTCTTAATTGTTATTACTATTGGTTTGGGCGCGACCTTATTTGTCTTGCAATCAAAAATCAGCGAGCTAAAAAATCAATCATCCGTCGAGCTAATTAAAACTGATGTCGTAGAATTGGGGCGGACTATTGCGAAACTGAATGAGTCCGTTAGCGATAAGTTGGAGCGAAGTAGCGCGCAAGTTCAGACTTCCGTGCAGAAGCAATTGTCAGAAAGCGCGAAGTTGGTGGCTGATGTGACGCAGCGATTAGCGAAATTGGATGAGACCAATAAGCGCGTGGTTGATGTGGCGACCGATCTGAAAACCTTGCAAAACGTGTTGCAAAATCCAAAGCAGCGTGGCGTTTTTGGGGAGTTTTATCTGGAGAGTGTGTTGGATAATGTTTTGCCAGCCAAGCAGTATCAAGTGCAATATCGCTTCAAGGACGGTGAAATTGTTGACGCGGTTATTTTTCTGGACAAGGGTCAAATACTGCCGGTGGACAGTAAGTTTTCTTTGGAGAATTACAATCGGATGATTAACGCCGAGACAAAATCTGAGCGCGAAATGTGGCTGAATAAGGTGAAGGCTGACCTTAAGGGGCGAATCGACGAAACTAGTAAATACATTCGTCCGCGTGAAAACACTATGGACTTTGCTTTTATGTTTATTCCTAGCGAATCTTTGTATTACGATCTTCTGATTAACAATGTCGGTCAGGGTGGTTCGAGTCGCGATTTAATTGAATATGCATTCCGAGATAAACGAGTGATTATTGTTAGTCCGACTAGTTTTTTGGCGTACCTGCAGACCGTTCTTCAGGGGCTTCGTAGTTTGCAAATTGAAGAGCAAGCTAAGGATATTCAAGTTCGAGTTGGTCAATTGGGCGTTCATATTAAAAAGTTTGACGAGTTGATGACGAAAATGGGCAAGAGTTTAAGTACGACCGTTGGTCATTATAACAATACGTACAAGGAACTAGGGAAGATTGATAAGGACGTTGTGCGAATTTCTGGTGGCGATAACCAAGCTCAACCCGAGCTGATTGATCGGCCGACTCAAGAAGATTGACATAAAAAATACCCCGCCGATTAAGCGGGATATTTTATTGTGAAGTTATAATCTATTCTTCGTCTTTGTTTCGGTAATTGACGAGTAGAAATAGGTTACCGCCTAATGCTGCGCCGATTAGGGTAGCGGCGATTACTTCCAGGCTAAAGCGTGAATAGCTCTTTTCACCTTCAGCTGGCAATACTCCGTTGCTACGTAGTTGAGAGTCGGTTTTCTCTGTAACAGCCAAAGAAACTGCTGGGTTCAAAGTTGCGCCTGAGATGCAGATCTCGCGTGGGTAAGTGCGGCCGTTTTTCTCAGTTTGAGTAGTGCTTTGATCTTTTTGGATTTTTGCAATGGCAGTACTTTTAATGTATGAAGAGATTGAGCCAGATACGACAAGACCAATCATCAATGCTAAGCCAATTCCAAAAGCTTGAGCAGCTGCTTTGATTTCTTTGCGTTGCAAAACTGCGGCGATGCCGAATACAAATACAGCGGTACCGACTAGTTCCATCGCGAAGATATTCCAAGAGAACGCAGTGAATTGGTCAAAGCTTAGGGCAAATCCGCCGTTTGTTAGTGAACCGACAAGCACGATAGCCGCCATTGCACCGAGGAATTGTGCACCCCAGTAAAATGGAACAAGTACGGTTTTTAGCTTACGCATTGTCCATAGACCAAATGTGACAGCTGGGTTTACGTGTGCGCCAGAAATGTTACCGATAATTGCAACGATGAACATCAATGCAAAACCGACATACATCGATGACAAAATATCTGATGCGAATAATGCGGCAAGTGTCAAAATGAATGTGCCGATAACTTCCGCAATAACGATGTTAATTAAGTTGTTTGGTAATTTAGAATCTAGTTTGACACGCTTGCTTTTAGCGGTAGATTCAGCAACGACGCGCTTGACGGTCGTTTTGGTTTCAGTCTTAGCGGCAGCGGTTTTCTTTTCTGCGGCTTTAACTGGGGCTTTCTTTGAAGTTTTCTTTGTAGCCATATTCCCTCCTTAAAGTAATATCACGACTATTATAACATAATTTGCTATACTGTAGTTATGGGATTATTTGTAAATCAACAGGATCAGCGCAGTGAATTGCAAGAGCGAATTGCGGCGGAATTAAGAGAGAAGGCGAAGGCTTCGAGTTTGCAAGAAAAGGCAACTATGGACGGCGTCGACGACATAAGATATTTGGAAGGCACGAAACAGACGACGACTTTGGCGTGGGCGTGGATTTTAATTGCTATTATGGCTGGTGCGGTGATTGTAATGTTTTTAATGCAAGGACGATAAAATGGTTGACTTAGATGAATTGAGAAGAGAAATAGTTTTGGCGGTTTCGCAATCCAAATCTCCGCGTGAGTTTTTGCGCGATCGACGACTTAGGGAATTGTATGATCAAATCAAGTCATTGCCTCCAGTTGAGCGTGGCCCGTTCGGCAAACAGATTAATGAGCTGAAGCAGGCGATTGAACAGGCGATTGATGCGCGACTGGAAGAGTTAGAAAAAGTTGACTTGAAACCGATTGACGCTACGGCGCCGATGGATGTGAATTCGCCAAAGCCCGAACTTTTGCCGAGCGAACAAGGCACGATTCATCCGCTGAGCGCTGAAATTGAGCGCATTTCTGAGATCTTTAATCGCATGGGTTTTGTCACGGAAGAATCCAGAGAAATTGACGATCAATTCCATATGTTCGAGAGTCTGAATTTTCCAAAAGGTCATCCAGCGCGCGACGATTACGATACGTTTATGACCGAGGAAACTGATTCTAATGGCGATCGTTTGATTGCGCCGGCACATACGTCGACTATGCAAAATCGCGTATTGACGAAATATCGCGATAATTTGGAAAAAGGCGAGGCTATTGCCGCTATCGTTCCTGATCGTGTTTTCCGCAACGAAGATTTGGACGCGCGCCACGAGCATACGTTTTATCAAGTCGAAGGCGTGTACGTTTCGCGCCGAGTTAATGTTGGCAATTTGATTGCTACATTGCAAGAATTTTTGCAGGAATATTATGGCAAGAAACTTGACGTTCGCGTTAATCCATTTTACTTTCCGTTCACTGAGCCGAGTTTTGAATTTGCGTTAAGTTGTCCGTTTTGTGAAGGAAAAAATCCTGATTGTAAAGTCTGTTCTGGTGAAGGTTGGATTGAGCTATTGGGCTGCGGAATGATTCATCCGAATGTCCTTCGGGCGGCACAAATTGACCCGAATGAATATACGGGATTTGCTTTTGGCTGCGGAATCGACCGCTTGGTTATGATGAAGTATGGAATCGAAGATGTCCGTCATTTTGAAAGTGGCAAGTTGGACTTTTTGGAACAATTTTAGCAATATGAAACTCCGACAGATTAAGGATTTTTTGTGCAAGAATCGCCTTCAGGCGCTCTGTATTCTTAATGGTGTCGTTTTGGCTGCGGGCTTGGTTGCGGCGATGCTGCTTTCTGATGATACTCGGTGGACGAACTGGAGCTTGAGCAGATTGGGCGAAACCACCTCGAATCGTCTGTCTGCATTTTCGTTCAATTCGGGAGTGTTTTTATCTGGTTTGATTATGGCGACGATTGGGTTTTTTATGAATCGTGGTTATCTTAAGCTTGGTCAAATTCGCTCTGCCCGAATATCTGGATGGATACTTTCACTGTTTGCGATTTGTATGATAGGAGTGGCGCTTTGCCCGAACGATACGATACACGCGGCGCATTTTGTTTTCTCGCGCGGCATCGTGATATTGATGGTGCTTTTAATGTTTCTTTTACCGTCGAGTTTGAGCTATTTAACTCATCGTGAGCGAATCTCATCTTTCAGCTTTCCGATTTTTGCGGCAATTATAGCGGCGCAAGGTTACGCGATGGGCAAGTTTTGGTTTGTGATAGTAGAAGTTTTATTGGGGATTTTTGCGACGATGTGGCTAGTTCTAGTTTGTCGTCGAATGGAGCTTAAATTGTCCGACCTGAAAACTTCGTAAAATGCTATAATTACTTCAGAAGGAGTAATTATGAATCACACAATTTTTGACGACATCGTATCTGGGAAAATGAAATCTTGGAAGATTTGGGAAGATGAGAAATTCCTAGCATTTTTAACACCGTTTCCGAACACACCAGGTTTTACTGTTGTGATTCCGAAACAGAATCCGGGCGATTACGTATTTTCTTTGGATGATAATTTATATTCTGAAATGATGCTGGCAGTGAAAAAGGTTGCTGGTATTTTGGAAAAAGCGTTTGACACCCCGCGAGTAGCGCTGATTTTTGAAGGTACGGGTGTGGCGCATATGCATGCCAAATTGATGCCGCTTCATGGTGATTTGGCAAAGGGAATTGGTTCGCCAGTGTCGCACGAGCAAGCGTTTTATGAGGAATATCCTGGTTGGCTAACCACGGCTGACGGTCCAAAAATGGATGACGCTCAATTGGATGAAATTCAGGCACGAATCTTAGCTGTGCAAGGTAAATAGGATAGCTAGTTTGTCTCTAATTTTACGTCTTTTCCTTCGTACATATCCAAATAGAACGGATATAGTTTGGCGGCGCGTTCCTTTCGAAAAGGATGTCGGATCAAAGAAAGATACCCCAGCACCGAAGCCAGGGGCGTAAATAACCATAAAACACCAGACCGCTCCGTGTTCTGTCGGAGCGGCTTAGTTATTCTATTTCTTCCAATCAGGGCGGTTGGCGTGCAGTTTTTTGATGACGCCTTCTATCAGGTCTTGCTCGTCGAAGCCTGCATAGGCCAGGGTTGTTAGCAATTGGATTTGCGTATCGACGATTTCGGACAGTAGTGCGTCTGGATTGACTTTTTGTTCTTTCCATTGGCGGCGCGGCAGTTCTCGGACAACTTCCCAAGCTTCCTCTTGGGTGTGATAAGCGAATGCTAGGCAGGCTTTCCAGTTTCTCTCGAGAGGTTCCATATAACCCTTATCGACTCGGGACTGTTGCGCTTTTAATACTTCCGAGAATAGAGATACGCTTTGTTCTGCGCCTATTCTATGCCACAATATCGCGCGCATGATACTCACGTATTGTAGGCGCTTTTTGAGTACAGCGCTCTCGCGTTCTGTCGTTAAGTTCTCGCTAAACAATCCAGACAGATTGTCGGTTACCAGGTGAAGGTAGCTAAATGCTAAGCCAAAGTCATTTGCAGCTTTCGCCGCCCATCCTATTTCAGGATCTACGAAGCGGTATTTATCCTTAGACTCATTATACCATTTTGCAGTTTCGTCAAGTACAGATGGTAGCGTATAATGCGCACCCTCTACAGTAAGCGGGGATTTCTTGAAAATATTATTCCAAGTTATAAGCGAACCGTCTACGTATGATGAGTCACCTGTCGCTATAGTCGCATTAGGAATATCGGATGATGAAAGCGAACCAAGTTTACCCGCATAAATAATCGTGGAGCAGTATTTTGCTAGCATTTCGACGACAGAATAAATAATATTACCCCAATAGCTAAACGCTACTCCAACAAAAACAACTTTTTGCCCGTTAATCATTTCTAGCTTCCACTTGATGTCATCATTGCCTTGCCATTCTCCAGCACCCGGGACAAGTGCTTCGACATATCCTAGCAGTACAACATCACAGTCTGGCATATCGGCTGGGAAGATGTTTCTTAGAGCTCTGGTAGTTTGCGTTTGAGTTGGTGTCTTTGAGGTGACTTTGTATCCGCACCTTTCATAAATCTTTTTATAGTGGCGTACGTAATCTTTTCCAGGAAACACATAGAGATATCCAGTGTCATCGATAATTTCGGCAGTTGGTCTTTTGTAATTAAACAGCTTATCGTTTTTCTCGGTATCAGAAATAGTTTTAATCCTGTCATAGGCAGGGACGATACAGATTTTTTCTATGTTAGTATCTCTAAACAGGCTATGTATTTTGCTCTTGCAGTATGTTAGGGTATCTTTCTCTGTCATGGTATGCTGTAGTTGATCCTTCATAATGATATAATTGTAATATGATAAGTAAAGATAATCAACCTATAGAGCAGCTAGACAGGATATTGCGTGAGTATAAACCTTCAGAGAGAATAGAAGCAGAACTTAGCAAAAGAGCTATGATTATGTTCTCTGGGCCTTTTGCTGTCGGAAAAACAACTCTAATGCAAAGCACGGAGAAAATCAGTGATGATTACGCTAGGACCAGAAGCTTTACGACGCGGCCTTGTCGGGGCCCTTCAGAGGAAGAAAACTATCGTTTCATACCGCATAATGAAGAAAACCTCCAAGCGATTATAGGAAAAGCGATCAATAGAGAGCTGGTTCAAGGCATGGTACATCCGACAACTCGGTTTGTATACGGTTCTGAACTAGCTGATTATGGAGATGGTTCTACGGCTTTACTAGATGTTGTCCCTAAGGCTGTTGAGACGATCGAACAACTTCCTTTTAGAAACTCTCGCATTATAGAAGTTGTTGCCTCTCCAGATGTATGGCATTCTCGGGTAACTGCTCGCGGCGATCAGCATGACAAATCAGACATGCAGGCAAGAATTAAAGAGGCAAGACACAATCTAAAGTGGGCGCTAGGCAGGGGTGATGTAATTTGGATTGATAATAGCGAAGATATAGAAGAAGCAACCAGTTATACTCTCGACGTTATCCGCGGGCTTGCCGTGCCTTCTGACAGAGCAAGACTTGTAGGAAAAGAATTGCTTCGTCAAATTAGCACAATGCAGATGGAGTAGGCTTCTTATAGTCTGGGGTATATAATCAAATACTGTAAACTTACTAATCCATGAACAAAGGAAGATGACGTGAAAATTACTTCGCTAGATATAGTATCAGCGATTGCAATAGCTATTTTGCCTCTAATTTTACGTCCTTTCCTTCGTACATATCCAAATAGAACGGATATAGTTTGTCAGCGTGCTTTTTAACCTCGTCTTGGTTTAAGGCTACAATGTCGTGACCGATGTCAAATGAGGCCGGAATTGAATAATATTGGAATTTGGCGCCAGAAGCTGCAGCCATTTGCTTAGGTATGTTGATTGCGAGATTTTTATCAATTGCAGTGTCGTTTTCGCTCGTTACAACCCCGACGTATTTTAACCCTGGAGCTTTTAGGTCGGATTTATAGTTTTTGGCGATTATTATATATTTTCCAAGAGCGCGATATGACAAATTGCTACCTGTGAACGAATCTGGAAGAATATTTCGTCCGTAAAGATTTCGTAAAAGCGGGATTTTCCAGGAAGGGGTTTCTGACGCTGAAGGCTGATAAAAAGGTGATAGAAGTAGCGCTCGTGATATGGTTTGGCTGTTGTGCTGCGTAATCCAAGTTGCCATATTTGCGCCGCCAGAAAGTCCGACAACTCCCGTTTCATCACCCAAACCACTAATTATGCTGGTGCTGGAGTTCATAAAT
>JABZJR010000079.1 GCA_015257705.1 Nanosynbacter sp. | reverse complement strand
ACAAGCTTGACGAGAGCTGCGGGTATCAGTCAAATGCCTGGATGCGCCTGGCGTTTACGCTGCTGTTCTTCAAGTTGAATCGCATGCCCGCGGCAAAGCGTGCGCTCAAAGGCTTTGTTAACCTTGGCGAGGGAGCAGCATATGCGCTGCTCAGGCCATCTTTTGTTGATCTCTACATTCCGTGCAGGATCAATTTCACACCTGACACGTTTGCCGAGAACGTTATCGCAGTTCACGAGGCCGAGGCGATTATCGCCGACGTGCCGGAATTTATTTCATGGGCTGAGTCGGTGCCCGGCGTGATTCAAAGCGCTCGCGACTACGCGTTTAAGGCCGGACTAGACTGGTGGGAAAACGAAGAATAGATGAAAGCCCAAAATCGTGCCGTTTAGCCCTAGAAATCTGCAGCATCTTTGCTATACTTTTTCTTCGCGTCCCCATCGTCTAACGGTTAGGACATCGCCCTTTCAAGGCGGCAATACGGGTTCGATTCCCGTTGGGGGCACCATACGCTATTTGTCATTAAGTTTTTCTTTTATTAGTTTAACTAATCTAGCAGGTGTTTTTATGCCAAGCTTCTTTAAAGCTTTTATTGCAGACATACTTTCTTCAACAATATAAAATGTCATTGTAATTTGAACCATGGAAATAGGGCCGATTTTTGCGAGAAGGTCAAAAAGCGCCGAAAGTATAACGACTCCCACAATAAGGAGTTTTTTCGCTATCACCGTTTCAATAAATTTCAAAGTTAATTTCTTACGATTTGTATAGCTATACATGGTGACTAGGCTATTTAGAGCTAATACATAAATCAAACCGCATGTTAATAAAGCGTAGTTTGCAATAAAAATAGTCAATCCTTGGCTAAATTTATCCGCAATTAAAAATACAATGCATCTTCCAATCATTGCACCTCCTTTCTATGTTAATTTACTCATTACTGTAACCTTTAAAATAAAGACAGAAATGTTTAGAGAATTAACCTTTGGCAGTGAATTTGATGAAGAAGACCCTGTATTTAGCTATAGACTCTTTTGATTTATTTATATACAATAGTTTGCAAAATTCTACTGAAATGTCTTTATCTGCCTACAGAATAGGATATCGCGATGGACAGGTCAAAAGGGTTTTTTATCACGGTAATTTGCTTCGTATATTTTGTTATTTGCGTCCTGTCAGTGGTTTATTTCTTCTTCTCAAATTTCTCTTTCTTCTCACTTGATTATAATACTCCAGTGAGCTTTCTTGGCACTTTGTTAACAATACCGCAGGCATTATTTCTTATGTCTATTTTCATTCTAATAACTTCACTAATACTGTTGTCTAAAATAAAATCTATGGTTACTTTTTTTAAAAAAGCAACTTATCTATTTGCTATTTATAATACCTCTGTTGCTTTTTGTGCAGCATTATTTTTATTCATTCCTTGCATTTTTTCCTGTCAAAATGATTATAAATCTGTAGTAAATACTGGAGAAATTTCATTATCCAGAGTTGTTTTACTTGAGGAATTTGATGGAGGAAGAGAAACTTTACATTTTTATGTTTTACGTTTTCCATTCGGTTTGGGAGAAAGTATAGCAACTATTAAGTTATATCGCCACTCAATACCAACTGAAGATATTGAGTGGCTACTAGTTCATGAGAATAACCAATATCACATTACAACTACAAACTCAGATGCCATTGAAACCCTAACGGAATTTAATTCTTTCCCCATACATACAAATCTTATCCGTCTATGAAATCATGCGTTAATGCATGAAATAATACATCACTCAGATATTTAGATTCAGATTCATCAGGAAGTCGATTGGAAGCTGAGGCGCGTAAGAGTATCGCATCAAAAAATGGAATCTCATTTCTTGGTAGTCCATTAACCAAACTATCAAACACACTCTCAACACACTTGCGTTCACCTTTAAATCGATTTAAGCAAAAAAGAGATCTGCGATTTAGCGGTGCTAATGAAAATATATATCGAAGAACCTCCGAAAGAAGAGCGTTTTTATCATGAAGCATCATTGCAGCTAGATAACCATCTACGTCACTCATTAAGTCTTTATAGTCAAACCCTGACTCTATAGATCTACTTCCAAGACAAACGGATAACCAATTTTGTAAATATTGTTTTTGAATTCCCTCTTTTTGACTATTTCCCCAAATCTGAAGTAAGTCTAAAATCCAACCACCTAAATCCGCAAACATAAAATAATCATAAGATACTGAATCGAAATGGCAGATATTTCCTAAAACTGTAGCAGCAAAATGCTCTAAATCATATGTAGTTTTAAACTGCCCGGGATCTGGAATGATCGATTTGCATATCCTATTCACCTCTTCTTTTAAGATTACTTCAGATGAATCATATGACTCTGGTGTATATACTTGCCACATCAAAGCAGTATTTTCTTTTGCCCAGTATTCTGGTTTTCTCAAATACTCAAGGATAAATTTAGACAGCTGCTGATTTTTAATTGGATCCTTTAACTTTTTTATAGCTATCTTCTCAATTTGCGATATAGCATTAATAATATCGTCATGCTGGAACTTACTTTGTCCATTATGAACCACTAGCGAACAAGCTGGAAATTTTCCTGAATAGGCAACTCTATCAAGATCCCACCTTCCTCTATACCCAGTAATTTCTGTGAATTGATCAAATACCCATTTGTCCGGAATTGAGAAACCTAGGTTTCCTGAATATCCTGTACTCATATCAGATACAAATGCTGCTTCTGCAAGTCCATGATGGATAATCCTAGAACAAATATTTCTAGAAGCGTAAATTCCCACTAAATATCCGTCTCGTATATTGTCCTTTAATGCTTTGAAATATGGAATGATATTACTGTCTATCTCAGGATCAGTTGCATCATAATCTACTGTGAAATATATTACTGTTTTTGGCACTCCTAAGCGTTTTGCATGCTTAACTGCTTCAAGTGCATGGCTTTTTCCTTCGCTGTAAGAAAAATGATTCAATTTAGTTGAATACATTTGAAAAATGGGAAAGTACTCTAAGCCATAGCTAACTATTCGGAGTTACGTCTCGAAAAGTGGTGTAAGGCTATTTCCTTACTGCCTTCTAACCTACATTATGCCACCTCTTTACAAGCGTTAAAGTCACTATCAATTACTTGTAAGAGATGGTCGATAGTCTCTTGTGTACATGACTCTCTCTTAGGACGCTCTTCAAAGAGAAGAGAGTGTTTGTCCATGAAATGCGGTGCTACAAACCACTCTTCGTTTTGATTGATACATACAGCTCCTACAAGGCGAAGCATTGCTTGTTTGGAGGGAAATACTCCAACGACACGTGTACGCTTCTTTATCTCTTTGTTGAGTCTTTCACAGAGATTGTTTGTACGTATCCAGTGAGCATGTTCTTTTGGAAAGTCTAGGTAAGTTAGTACATATGGCTCTGACTCTTCTAGAAGGTGTGCTCCTTTTGGATCTATTTTTTCATACACTTCATAGAGG
>JABZJR010000078.1 GCA_015257705.1 Nanosynbacter sp. | reverse complement strand
TTATTGACACTATTCAAACTCGCGGCTACGTTGAAAAGGGTGATAGCGAAGGCCAACCGCGTGATGTAATTGTCCTGAACTATAACGGCGAGGAAGTTAGCCGAAGTATTGTCCAGGAAAAGACTGGCTCGACTCGTGGCAAGCTTATTCCAACGCCAAGCGGCGAACTGATTGCCGATTTCCTGACGGACCATTTTACGCAAATTGTCGATTACGATTTTACCGCCAACGTTGAAACTGAATTTGACAAGATTGCTGGCGCTAATCTGGAAAAAAGCGCAATGCTGCACGGATTTTACACGCCTTTCCATAAATTAATTGAGCAATCTGGCGGAATTAACCGAAGTAAAGTCGGTGCTAATCGCGAAGTGGGAATCGACCCGAAGACAAATAAACCGATCATCGCAAGATTTGGGCGATTTGGTCCAATGTTGCAACTTGGCGAAACTGACGGCGACGAAAAGCCTCGCTTTGCGCCGCTGCCAAAGGGCGCGAAAATTGAGACAGTTACTCTGGAGCAAGCGCTGGAGATGTTCAAATTGCCACGCATCGTCGGACAAACAGAAGACGGGCAAGATATTAAGGCGAATATTGGGCGATTCGGTCCATATATTCAAGTTGGTAAATTGTTTGTTTCCATTAAGCCAGAAGATCCGCACAGCATTACTTTAGAAAAAGCGCGTGAACTTTACGCCGCCAAATTAGAAGCCGAAGCCGCTAAGAATATTGCCGAATTCCCAGATGGAGTTAAGGTTCTCAATGGACGATTCGGTCCATACATCACTAACGGCACCAAAAATGTCAAAATCCCTAAAGACACGGATCCAAAAACCATTACTCACGAAAAAGCCCTGGAGCTATTAAGCGCCACAACAGCGAAACCGACTCGCAAACGCGTAGTTAAAAAAGCCACCAAAACATCCACTAAAAAGAAATAGCGTTTTTTATACTATTCAATAATTCCGGATAATAAAAACTCTTCATATAATCTATTGCAAAAAACGTAAAATAAATGCTATAATTTATATCAGCAATTATGGCATTTATCTATTGACTTTTGTCAAATGCAATTGTATAATTAAAAACATATTTTCAATCAATATAACCTGTGGTGAGGCAGAGAGGATGTTTCTAGTAGCATGAGCGAGACAGCAAAAACCGAGCAAAGCGCCAAATTAAATTCTGTCGTCGATACTATTATTTCTAAGATTCCGCAAGAACGCGAGAAGGAAATTATTTCTCGACGATTTGGTTTGTATGACCGAAAAGAAACGTTAGAGTTAATTGGCGATATGTTCGGCATTACTCGCGAGCGCGTTCGTCAGCTAGAAAAAGCAATCTTAACGCGTCTACGTGCAGCTGTCGCCGAGGGAGAACTTCCTTCGGTTATTGCTATGGAAAAAGAAATCACTTCGAGTTTGTCTGAAATGGGACGAGTCGCACGCATGCAGGATTTGGCGTCACATTTTCTCGGTAAAGAAGCTACTGCAATTGACCGCGCTCGTGTGGCGTTCATTTCTGAGCTAGCAGAAAACATCACGATTGTTACAGAGAATGACGATTATTACCAAGCGGCAGCGATTGACACTCTCGGCAACGAAAAGCAAATTAGAGCACGAGTTGAAGAAGTTGTCAAAGCGATCAAAAAGCACGGTGAGCCTGTTACCGCGGAAGAATTGCACAAAAAATTGGACTATGAACATCCTTCAAACATTGCGGCCTTGGCTACCGTTAGCAAAAAATTGGCTAGCTTAAACGATCAGTGGGGACTAGCCAAATGGCCAGCCGTTAACCCAAAGAACATTCGCGATAAAATCTACGTTGTTTTGGACACGAACGGCTCACCGATGCATTTTTCCGACATCGCCAAGGGAATTCGGGACAGCGAATTTAACCGCCGAAGCGTCACGACGCAGGCAATTCACAATGAACTTATTAAAGACAAGCGCTTTGTTCTAATCGGTCGTGGTATTTACGCGCTTGCTAGCTGGGGCTACAGTCGCGGAACCGTAGCAGATATCATCACCGATATTTTGAAGAATTCCGAAACTCCGCTTCACCGTGATGAAATCGTTCGTCAAGTCCTCGACAAACGACAAGTCAAGGAAACTACTATTCTATTAAACCTTCAATCAAAACCACAATTCAAACGCGTCGCTAAAGCCACATACGTTTTTGAAGAAGCCGCTTAAGCCAAGTTGCAAACTTCTTTTAGAGGTGAGATAATTTACACATAATGCAGATTATTTCTTGGATCATCAGCACATTATTGCAATGGTACGTTTGGATGCCAATCGTGGCAGTCCTGATGTTTTTGACGTGGCGGAATTATCGGAAAATCGAAGATTTTACCCCAGTTGAGAGCGTGCTTTTAATTCTGGAAATTCCACGCACCAACGACAAGCAAGAGCTTGCCGCCGAACAATTATTCGCTTCACTACACGGAATTCTTCGCGATAATAAAGAATTGAGATTATCTGGCGGACATCAAGAGCATATTAGCTTTGAAATCGCCTCAGTCAATGGGCAAATTCGCTTTTACGTTTGGGTGCCAAAAACCTTGCAAAGTTTCGTCGAAGGACAGATTTATTCTCAATACCCAACCGTTCAAATCCACCAAGCCGACGAAGATTACACCGAGCACGAGCGCGACCACGAAGTTGCTTACTCGACAGAATTGACATTAACCACAGATGAATTCCTCCCGATTCGCACTTTCCAAAACTTCGAAGTCGACCCGCTGGCAGGCATTACGGGCACACTGGCAAAATTGGAAACCACCGGTGAGGAACTGTGGATTCAGGTGCTAGTCAGACCAATCCCAGATGACTGGCAAAACGCCGCAGATCGATATATCAATAGCATAAGAAACGGACGGATGTTCTCCTTGCCAGGGTTTGGCGGCAGCATGCAGTGGCTAATCGGTGTACTTGGCGCATTATGGCAGCCGCCAGAGCAGGGGGTCGGACAATCAGCGACTGTTGAATTGTCAGACCGCGATAAAACTCGCATTTCTGAAGCAGAGAAAAAGGCGACCAAGCTCGGATATGAAGTGAAGATTCGCTTGGTTTATATGGGCGAAAGTCAGACAAACGCCAAGCTTCGTATGCAGGCGCTCGTCGGTACGTTTAAGCAGTTCAATTCGACAAATCTCAACGGATTTCACGCCGTCAAGGGCGCGTTTGGTAAAGAATTTATTGATAAATATCGCAAGCGCTCGTTCATCGGCGACGGTTTTATCTTAAATATAGAAGAATTGGCGTCAGTTTTTCACTTGCCACACACCAACGTTGAAACGCCAAATATAGTTTGGGCGAGCTCCAAAACCGCAGAACCGCCATCCAAATTGCCAGTCTTAACCGGCGAAGACGTCAACGACGACCAAATTTCCGCCTTTGGCGTCACCAACTTCCGCGGCATTAGCCACCAATTTGGCATGTTACGCTACGACCGCTCACGCCACGTTTACATAATCGGGCAAACGGGCGCCGGAAAAAGTGGAC
>JABZJR010000077.1 GCA_015257705.1 Nanosynbacter sp. | reverse complement strand
GTCGTATGGCAGTGCGTGATGTTGCCAGGGTTTTGGAAGTTCCGTATGCTGAGAGCGACCGCTTGGCGAAGTTAGTTCCGCCGCCAAACCAGGGGCGTCATATTCCGTTATCTGTGAGTATTAAAGAGGATGCGGACCTTCGGAATGAATATGAAAATAATCCGACTGCGAAGGAAGTTTTGGACTATGCAATTCAGCTGGAAGGGACGATTCGTAGCCACGGCGTTCATGCTTGTGGCGTGGTGATTGCGCCAGATACGTTGGTCAATTATATCCCACTTGAAATGGCACAAAAAGGCGTGGTAGCAACTCAGTTCCCGATGGGTGAGGTTGAAGAGCTGGGTCTATTGAAGATGGACTTTTTGGGTCTTTCGAACCTTACGATTATTAATAACGCCATGAGGATTATCCGAAAAGCTTACAAGAAAGAGATTAATCTTTCGGAGTTGCCGCTTGACGATAAAAAGACCTATGAGCTGTTTCAGCGCGGCGACACGACTGGTGTATTCCAGTTGGAATCGGCGGGGATGAAGCGATATTTGCGCGGACTAAAGCCGACTACGTTTGAAGATATTATTGCTATGGTGGCTCTTTATCGTCCGGGTCCGATGCAGTTTATTGACAGTTTTATCAGACGCAAACACGGCGAGGAAGAAATAACTTATTTGCATTCTGGAATGAAAAACTCGCTGAAAAATACTTACGGAATTTTGGTCTATCAGGAGCAATTTATGCAGATTTCTAAGGAATGGTGTGGATTTACTGGCGGTCAGGCTGACACGTTGCGTAAGGCTGTTGGTAAGAAGAAAATTGACTTGATGAAAAAGGTCAAGCCTGAATTTGTCGAAGGTGCGGTTAAAGTTGGTGGCGCAACTAAGGAGATTGCGGAAACTTTCTGGACTCAGCTGGAAGAATTCGCCAACTATTGTTTCAATAAGTCGCACGCTGCTTGTTATGGTTTGATCGCTTATTGGACGGCTTATTTGAAAGCACATTATCCGGACGCGTTTATGGCGGCGCTTATGACTAGCGACCATGATGATACCGATCGTCTGGCAATTGAAATCACCGAATGTAAGCATATGGGAATTAGTGTGTTGAGTCCTGATGTAAACGAGTCGTTCGTTGAGTTTGCTGTGGTGCCGAATGAGAATAAAATTCGTTTCGGAATGTCGGCAGTGAAGGGAGTTGGCGTTGGTGCGGTCGAGGAAGTTCTGCGGGCGCGCGAAGATGGACCGTTTACGTCGGTTGAGGATTTTGCTAGGCGCGTTTCAACCAGTAAGTTCAATAGAAAAGCTTGGGAGTCGCTTATTAAGTCTGGCGCGTTTGATGATATGGGCGATCGGTCTGATTTACTATTCAATCTGGATTCCATTACGTCGTTTGCGTCCAAGCTCCAAAAAGAAGCCGCCAGTGGGCAGACAAACTTATTCGGAATGCTGGGCGGCGATGACGCAGCGAGCGTCCAGTCGACTCTTCATCTCCAGAAGGCTCCTGTGAAACACGACGATAAAGAGCGCTTGATGTGGGAGCGGGAACTGCTGGGGTTGTATATTTCGGCGCATCCGCTTGATAGATATGAAACATATTTGAGTGAACAAACTCAACCATTGACGCAATTAGTTCCTGAGTACGACAGTCGAATGATGACGGTTGGGGGAATTATTAGCACCGTCCGTACGATTGTCACAAAAAGCGGTTCGAAAATGGCGTTCGTGGGAATTGAGGACAAGTTCGGCGAGGGCGAGATAATCGTCTTTCCAAATCTGTATGAAAAAGTTGGCGCCAAGCTGGTTCAGGACGCGGTGATTCGAGTTTCTGGTAAAAATTCAGCGCGAGATCGTGACGGAAATCTGGGCAATGAAAGTAAACTAATTGCCGATGATATTATTGCGATTACGGATAACGATATCAATGGCTATGAGTCGACTGGTCGTAAAATGGATGCACCAAAAATTAGCTCTGCTGTAAAAAAAGAGCGCCGTGAAGCTTATCGTAATCAGAAGAATGGAACTTCTCCGAAGTCTGCCGTAAAGAGTGACGCCGCCAAACCGCAGCCAAAAACTCATTCGGCACCTGTTAACGTTGCGCCAGAAATTCCCGCTTCAAAGTTATTTGTGTATATTAAAGACCCGAATGACCATTCGCGGTTAGTGAAAATGAAGTCTGTTTGTGGTGAGAATGCCGGCACGACTGACGTGGTTTTGGTGCTGGGCGAGAAAGAAAAATCAGCCATGCGTCTGCCGTTTAAGGTGGATGCTAATGACAATTTATTAAGCCAATTAAAAAACACTCTGGGTGAAGAGTGTGTAGTTATAAAGTGATAGTTAGCCCGCTGACAGAGGCCTCGGCCGGAGCCGGTTGCTCTGGCGGGCTAACTATCTGTCAGCGGGACTTATTGTCCCGCAGTTCATTCCTCACTTCTGTCTTACCCCTCTCTTGTAGGGTAGTGTAAGTGGCCGCCGTCGTGCAGTAGAACAAAGCCACCAGCACCGTGTGGTACATCGGCCGGTGTGGCGATTCTGCTACCATGAAGTAGATGAAAAAGACTGTCATCCACACGCCAGTCGCGGCGGCTAGCGTGTGCCATATGTGACTAACCCCCGAAGGGGCCCTGTAGGCGTACCATGTAACGTACATGGTTGCTAGAATCGTGAGAATGAAGAAAATGTCAAACATTTTCTCGAACCTTTCATGTAGGGGACTACTCTCTCTAGGGGATTCCAGAGAAAGCTCATACAAATATAACACATATGGTTAATAAAGTCAATAAGCAGACTTGAGGAATTTATTTATGTGTTGTTGAGATTATTTCGTTCTCGGGAAAATCAGTCCAAATAGCGCAATTCCTGTTGCGACCGACACATTGAATGATTCTTTTTGACCGAACATCGGGATTTCTACGGTGAAGTCGCAGTTGCCCAAAAGCTCCGACGTGATTCCGTGGACTTCTTCTCCGAGTAGCAGCGCAAATTTTTCAGGCGGCTGAAATTCTGGCAACATCACACTATCTTTCGATTGCTCCAGCGCGATAATTGGCAAGTTTTCTGTTCGCTGATTTTCTTTAATCCAATCGTTGATATCTTCATAAAACTCAAATGGCACCAAACTCTCCGCGCCTAAGGCTGTTTTATGAATTTGGCTGGTGATTTTTTCGCGAATATGCGGCAGGCGAGGATCTTCAGATCGAATTTCTCCATCGACAAGCGCACAAGCAGGCGCCTTGCTACATAAACTCAATTCTGGATACGGCGTGTAGCCACTAAGAATAATCTTTTTTACGCCAAATCCTTCGGCTGTGCGAAAAATTGCCCCAACGTTATGTGTCGAGCGAATATTGTGAACTAACAGAGTAATTTCTGGATTCATATTACTATTATATCACTCGTAAAACCGTAAGCTTTTTGGTATAATTTTCATATGGACGAAGATAAAATCCAGGCGCGACGCCGTGAGCAAGATGAGGAAGCTACTCGTCGTCGAGCGTCAATTTTAGGACTTCAATAT
>JABZJR010000076.1 GCA_015257705.1 Nanosynbacter sp. | reverse complement strand
GTAAATAGCCAAGCGCGAAATGTATGGGATGTTTTTTGCTTAGGCAGTGACATATCTGGAAATTATCCGATATTAATTGGTGTGAAAAATATTGATTCACAGATAAAACTAGATAAGCCAATGTGTCAATACGAAGTTCGTGCTAGTAAACTGATAAATATTGCAAATATTTCACATGTGGAAGTACCGTATGATAAGCAAGATGAAGTGCGAAAGTTATTGCGCAAACACGATGTTAAATTGCCAGTAACGAGTATAGAATTAGGCGAATATGTTAGCTCAAAAGAGCGTTTTATTGACCTGATTAGCGCTTTGTAGTTATATGAAATTATGACAAAGTATAAAATTGAACGGATTTATGAGTCGACCGCGTCAGACGATAGTTATCGTGTGTTGGTCGATCGATTGTGGCCACGCGGAATTAGCAAAGAGCGAGCTGCATTGGACGAGTGGAATAAAGAAATTGCCCCGACCGATGAATTACGCAAATGGTTTAATCACGATCCAGAAAAATTCCCGGAATTTTCTCGCCGTTATATGAAGGAGTTAGATAATAATCCTGCGGCTGCCGAGGCGAAGAACAATTGGAACAAACAATCTGCAGTTACACTGCTATATGGCGCCAAAGATACGGAACATAATCAGGCGATAGTTCTCAAAAAGTGGCTGGAAGATTAGGCTAATCGCTAAAAGAATGCTTGCATAATTGGCGTGTTTAGATTGTAATATATTTAATGAATCAAGTACTGCAAGCCAAGCTAAAAACTTTGCCGCGAACGCCCGGTGTTTATTTTCATAAGTCGGCGAGCGGCGAGGTAATTTATGTTGGTAAGGCGGCGGTTCTTAAAAATCGCGTACGTCAGTATTTTCAAGATTCGCGCGGGCGAGACAATAAAACTATGGCGCTGGTGGCGGAGATTTTTGATACTGATTGGATTGAAACTGAGAGTGAGGTTGATGCGCTGTTTTTGGAAAGCGAGATGATCAAGCGATATATGCCGCGATACAACGTTCTGTTGCGCGATGATAAGTCTCAGATGTACGTTCGGATTGATATGAAAAGCGATTGGCCAACGGTCAGTTTTACGCGGAATCCTGCCGATGATGGCGCAGATTATTTTGGTCCATTTTACAATGGTTTTGCGTTGAAAAAGGCATTGCACTATTTGAGGCGAATTTTTCCGTATCTCACTCGCCAAAGACGTCCTGGTCAATCAAAGTTGGATGAGGATTTGGGCTTAAGCCCGAAGATAAGCGATGGCTCGGACGCGTATAAAGCTGGTTTGCGTAAATTGATAAGCTATATTAAGGGAAATCGCAGGGCTATTGCTGTGGAGTTGGAGCGTGACATGAAAACGGCTGCAGGACTTCATGATTTTGAGCGGGCGGCAAGTCTGAGGAATAAGTTGCGCGCCATGCAAGAGCTTCAGCGACGCGTTATGTTTGGCGATAAGGAATTTTTGGATATTTCAAAAGACAAGGCGCTGGCTGATTTAGCAAAACTGCTTGGCTTAAAAAATATTCCAGTGCGAATTGAGGGTTATGATATTTCGCATATGAGCGGACGCCAAGTCGTGGCGAGTATGGTAGTTTTTACGAATGGTGCGAGCGATCGTGCGGAATATCGCAAATTTAAGGTGGGTGAAAAAAACGACGACACTGGAAATATGTACGAGGTGATTTTTAGGCGGCTTGGTGAGCGAAATATCAAAAGCTGGGGTCATCCAGATTTGTTGTTGATTGACGGTGGAAAAGGTCAACTTTCGGCAGCGATTAAAGCAAGGGATGAGCGCGGAATTAAATTGCCGATTATTAGCATCGCTAAGCGTGAGGAAGAAATTATTATTCATAAAACTGGCTCACAAATCGGCATGTCATATATTGAGGAGTTGCAAAAATCTATTCATCAGGACATTGCTATTCACGAATATAATGATGTGTATGTGGTGAATTTGCATCCCGCTCAGCGCAACGCCGGCTCGCACTCAAAGAATTTACGAGGCTCTGCTATTGATGACGGTTCCAGCCGGGACAATTTTACAAAAAGTTCTATTGCGACGACAGATATTGTCAAGCTTTTCCAGCGGATTCGTGACGAATCGCACCGATTTGCCGTAAGCTATCATACTGCACTGAAGCGTCAAAATCAGACGAAAAACCAACTGGAAGAAATTCCGGGGATTGGCCCAAAGACACGTGCTAAATTGTTGAGGAAGTTTGGTAGTGTGAGAAAAATTATCGAGGCAGATTATGCGGAATTGCAGGCGGAAGTTGGCACGAAAAAGGCGAATTTGATTAAGCGCCTATCTTAAGTTTGGGCGACCAATCGACAATAAAGCATAAATTATATATAATAAGACTAATGAAAAGACAATTTGCAACGTTTTTGATTCGGCTGATTCTTAATTCGGTAGGTATTTGGGTTGCGGTGCGGCTACTTGGAAATGAAACTCCGGGTGCAACTTCTGTGTGGACGTTTATGATAGCGGGGCTGATATTTTCGGTAGTGAATAGTGTATTGAAGCCAATCGTTACAATTCTAGCCCTGCCAGCAATCCTATTGACTTTAGGACTGTTTACCTTAATTGTGAACGGCTTTATGGTTTATATCTCGCTCGCTTTGGCGCCAGGAATTTCTATGACTTTTGCACATTCAATTATTGCCGGGATTATATTGAGTTTGGTAAACTATATTATAAGTAGCGCGCTGGTTTTGCAGCGGGAAGAAAAGGAGTAATATGTCAATTGATACAATTTTACCGTACGTGACGCTTGGATCTGCCGTACTGATGATTATCGCAATTTTGTTGCAGCAACGAGGCGCAAGTTTGGGCGCAGGATTCGGCTCGTCTGGGGAATTATTTACTACTCGTCGCGGATTTGATAAAAACTTGTTTGATGTAACTATTGTTTTTGCGGTGATTTTTGTGCTATCGATTTTGGCAAGTATGATTTTGCCGGGATTGCAAAAATAGGAGAATAGATTTGAGCTCGGATAATTCGTCATGGAATCGTTTTGCGCGGCTAAAAGTTTCCAGTAAAGATGTCAATAAGCGTCTGCGCAAGATTGAAAAGGGAAGCTTGCGTCATGCGCATAAATTCGTGACATCCAGGTTAGACCGTTTGTCTAATGTGCGACGTCGGGTTTCTGTTTGGATTATTCTAGTATTGGTGATGATTGGCGCCAGTGCGGTGCAGTGGCATATTTCTCGCAATTCTTTCACAACAATGGCGTACACTTCTGGCGGATCATATTCTGAGGGTGTGCTGGGTCCTTTGGAAAATCTAAATCCGATTTTCGCAAAAACCAATGCTGAAAAATCCGCCGCAAAGTTACTATTTTCAAGTCTGTACCGATATGACTCAACGGGTAATATCAAGGCTGATTTGGCTGATAGCATCAGCGTGAACGATAAAGAAACTGAATATACGGTTAAGCTGAAGAAGGGTTTGAAGTGGTCGGACGGGCAAGATTTAACGGCGGACGATGTAATTTTTACGTTGAAGCTATTAGCGAATCCAGAAGTTGGAGCTGAGATATCTGGCTGGAAATCTATAAAATTCGAGAAAGTGTCTGACGATTCGGTGAAGTT
>JABZJR010000075.1 GCA_015257705.1 Nanosynbacter sp. | reverse complement strand
CTTAATACAGCATGAGAGTTTTTTGCTAATTCTAGAGATTCAATAGACAACACAAATGAAGCCAATAACCCTAATCCACTACCGACAAGCATTATAAACGCCGCCAAATTTTGCTTTTTCAAATCTTCGTGAAATAGCCAGTTTTTGATTTTGCTAAACATAAAAACTCACTTCGCTAATTGTTGGTAGCGGCAAGCCACGCCAAAGGTTTTGCAGTTGACCGCTGTCGCTCAGCGCGATAATTGTTGGATACTCCACAATATCATACACTTCGCAAAAATTATTACCTTCTGCAGAATCAGGACTCATTTCCTCTAAAACCCGACCAGTTTGTCGGCTAAAATCACGCAAAAAGTCTGAAACTTGGCGCGCATAATCGCTTTCCGAACGATAAATCACAACTACTCGCATTACAATTCCCGCTCGCCCTTACTGCGTCGCTTTGCTAAAATCTCCACAAAATCATCCAACGTCTTAAACTCATAAAAAACGCTAGCAAAACGAACATACGCCACTTCGTTGCGCTTTTCTAGCTCGTCCAAAACTTGATCGCCAATCTGTTTTGACGTAACTTCTGATTCACCCAGCGCATATAAAGAGTCTTCAACCGCCGTAATGATATTATCGACTTCCTCGTCAGACTTAAAGAATTTTCCGACCGAACGGCGCGTCGAATTCGCCAATTTCACTCGGTCAAACAGCTCGCGATCGCCATTTTTCTTTATCACCGCTAGATTCGGCTTTTCAACTCGCTCATACGTAGTAAATCGCTTGCCATCTGGAGTTTCTCTACGACGTCGAATTGCGGCACCGTCAGAAACTTCGCGTGATTCAATAACGCGACTATTGCCGATATTAAACACCATTTTATCTACTCCTTGTTCTTCTTTCGTCGCCTCAGAAATGCCGGTGTATCATCCTCATCATCGTCAGCTTCAACGGTTGGATTTTCCCAAATATTAGTTTCTGGCTCAGTCGCAAAACTTTCGGCAGACTCTTCCTTATCCAACTCTAGGTCAATATTTTTAACCATTTCGTCATCAACTTCTGTTTCGGCAGATTTCGTGTCGTCGCCTACAGTCAAGCTAACTTCCTGCTGGCGGAATGTATCGCTATCAAATCCTGTCGCAATCACCGTAATAACCAACTCGTCTTCCATTTCCGGCTTCAAAGTCGCACCAAAAATAATGTTGGCATTTGGACTAACAGCGCTAGTAATAATTTCTGCGGCTTCCTGAATTTCTGCCATACTCATATCGTAGCCACCAGTTACATTGAATAGCACACCCTTGGCGCCATCAATCGACACCTCAATTAGAGGACTTTCAATAGCTTGTTGCGCCGCCTGAACCGCTCGGTCATCACCGCTCGCTCGCCCAATTCCCATCAATGCTGAACCGGCATTACTCATAATCGCCTTAACGTCAGCAAAGTCAAGGTTAATCAAACCATGCTCAGTAATCAGCTCAGAGATACCCTGAACACCCTGCCTTAAAACATCATCAGCAATTTTGAAAGTTTCCAACAGAGGAGTTCGGCGATCAATCGTCTGCAATAATCTGTCATTTGGAATAGTAATCAAGGTGTCAACTTCGCGTCCCAAGTGAGAAATCGCCCAATCCGCGTTAACTCGGCGCTTTTCACCCTCAAAGCTAAACGGTCGAGTTGCCACACCAACTACCAAAATACCAAGCTCGCGTGCCACTTCTGCCACAACATAACCAGCACCAGAACCAGTTCCGCCACCAGCACCAATTGTTACGAATACCATATCCGCGCCTTCTAGCGCTTCCCTAATTTCGTCACGAGATTCATTAGCTGCGGCCTCGCCAACAGTAGGGTCAGCACCAGCACCCAAACCATTAGTTGCGTCACGACCAAGATGAATCTTTATGTCAGCCTTCGAATTATGCAACGCCTGAGCGTCCGTATTCATAGCAATGAACTGAACACCAGTTAGACCAGCGTCTTTCATTCGGTTAATAGCTGAACCACCAGCACCGCCGACACCGACGACTTTTATACTGGCAAATGTTTGAACTTCACTTGGTTGTATTTGCGGCATATATTCCCTCTCTTAATCCTTACATAAAGTATATCATTTATTTAAATCTAGCGAAAATATTCTCAAGCAGACCGCCAGCTTTTTTAGTGACATCATTTGCGCCAACTATCGGTTTTACCTGCTGCGAAATCCCCATAGAATCAATCAACATCAGACCAACCGCAGCCGAAAATTCCGCGCCTTTCACTTCATCGCTAACTCCGCTATAACCAGCCGGAACGCCCAAGCGTGCCGCCACGCTCAATTGATCTTTCGTAAACTCTACCATACCCTTGACTTTCGCCGCACCACCAACCAGCACAACGCCGCTCGGCAGCTTTCCTAATCGTCCAGCTCGCTTCAATTCTTTAGCAATTGCTTCAAAGATCTCTTCATATCGCGCCTGAACAATCTCGTCAATTTCTTCTTGATTGAACTTACATGTCCGCTTTTCAACCTTCGTTTCAACTTCGCCCAAAACGTCGCCGCCAAATCTCGCATGCGCCAATTTCACAACTTCCGCAATTTCCGGATCCGTCCTGAGCCCAATAGCCAAATCGTTCGTTACATTCTGACCGCCCATTGGGATAACCGCCAGATGTTGCAAATCGCCCTCTTCATAAATGGCAATTCCTGTAGTTGCCGCACCAAAATCAATCACCGCGACGCCATTTTCACGCTGACTTTCCGTAAGAACGGATTGAGCTGCCGCCAAAACTGACGGAACAACAGATACAGCCTCAACCTTAGCCATTTCCGCCGACTTCTGTAAATTAGTAATGTGTGGGACCAAACCAGACACGACATTCGCCCTAATTTCCAGACGCGCGCCAGTCATACCAATTGGATCTTTAATATTATCCTGACCATCCAGCCTATACGCGTGCGCAATAATATCTAAAATCTCTCTATTCTGCGGCACTTTTCCAGTTGTAGCAACTTCCTCCAGCCTCAATATATCGTCATGAGTAACCTCATTATTAACAGTTCCAACTGTAATCATTCCGTCGGCTTTTGTACTCAATAAATGAGATCCGTTAATGCTCAATGTAGCCGCATTAATCTGATGACCGCTCATTCGCTCAGCGGACTCCAAGGCCTTATCAATAGCTTCAGCCGGACCGCTCAGATTCGTTACGGTTCCCTTTCGCATTCCGCTATTCGGCGCTTCGCCGACGCCAACAATTTTTGGCGCACCATTTTCTGCGTCAATATAACCAACGACACAGCGCACGTTTTTCGTGCCAATATCAATTCCTACCACATATCGAGATTGCTCCTGCATAAGCTCTATTATACAGGTTATGTCTATAATTTGGCAAGTGAATTAGCCTAAAGCTTCGTCAGAATTTCAGCGCCAGTTTCGGTAATCAATACCGTATGCTCAAAATGCGCACCCAGACTGCCGTCTTTCATACTAATTGTCCAGCCGTCGCTGTCGGTAATAATTTTCTCACCGCCCAAGCTCGCCATCGGTTCAATTGCAATTGTGTCGCCAGCGTGCAACATCGGACCAGTTCCTCGCCTGCCGTAATTCGGAATTTCTGGCTCCATATGCATAC
>JABZJR010000074.1 GCA_015257705.1 Nanosynbacter sp. | reverse complement strand
CGGAAAATAATGTAATCATTAAGCCCGAGACAACCCTGCCAATTCAGCCCGAAGATGCAGCAACCGCCAAGCAGCTACTGGCAAACCTCGGTATGGTGCAACTGGTCGAGGTCAACAAATACCGTCGCTCGTTTCAGTCCTCTGACTTTCCGCAAGCAACGGTAGCCATCGACGAAATCAAAGACGCCGGAACTTTCGTAGAAGTTGAGGTTTTGTCAGATGATGAGGCTAGTGCGCTGATGATGATTAGTGAAATTGAAACCAAACTCGGTCTGGAGTCAATGGAAATTGTGACGCGACCTTATCGGGATATTTGTATGGGCTATTAAGAACGCTGACGCCACAAAACTTCACAACCCGATCCTATATGTAAGCTTCACTTACCCGAGCTTCCATAGAAATATTACCCACCTCAAATCGCAGACACCCCTGCCGAGAAACAATATTGTATACTAATTATAGTTTTATTTTAAGCAGTACTATATTACTACGAACCATTATTCACAAATTCAATAGAAGAATTACTACCAGATCTGTTTAGTTAATTTGTGTATACCATTATATTGGCGTGCGAGCGGTAACTTTTCAGGAATTAATATTTTAATATCCTGTTCGACTTGCTCCATATCGTCTGCGGCGTGCATGTAGTTGGGATAGCTAATCTGTTTTTCACGATCAAATTCACAAGGTACTGCGAATCGATCGCGAATAGCCATCTTTACATCCATTAAAGCATCTACTGCATCAACACCAATCACACCAAAAGTTCTCACTGTTGTACCTATCAGACGAGCCGCCCCCTGAATTTTCCAAATATCATTTAGATCTCCCTTTATATCGAATAATATTGGCTGGTGTTCTCGGAGACGCAAGTAGTCCATAAAAACATCTTTAGCCCAGAGCAGCTCTAGATCATGCTGCTCAATCTGTCTACGCACCTCTACTTCGCATGGACCGCCTATACCCTCTGATTTGATATATCCAAAACTTAGCTCTTTATTAGTCACGAGCAGCCTCCTGGTACGCCTGTAAAATTGTTTTTAGATCCACGCTGTGGCGGAAATTTATATTATCAACCTCACTCAGATCAACCCACTCTGGCGTACCGTTAGTGTAGGTCTTCTCACTGTCAGTTATATTATCGTTATTGATTTGCCCATGCAGTTGACTATGAGTGAAATACAGTTGGATTGACTGATTGGCTTGCGCCTCAGCGTTGCGCTTGAAGAAAGTAGTTGCTTGGTGAATGATTTTATCTGGCGTGATAGCCAGTCCAGTTTCCTCTTTAACTTCACGGACAATTGATTCCTCGATCGTTTCACCTTTCTCGACGCCGCCGCCAATTAGACTATAACCGTCCCATTGCCTAGTTAAAAGAATCTTATTATCCTCAATAACAACTGCATACACGCCGACGCGAATATTTAATTCGTCAACGGGAACGGTGTATTGATTACCGAAGACGTCTTTACAGATGATGGTTTTAGTCATGAAACTGCTCCTTATTTATAATAATTTGTCTTATCTATTACCTTTGCATTAAAAAATCCAGCTTTTCGTTCACAACAAGCATAACATTCACCACAATGATATAATACTCCATTTTCAAATACCGGCGTCCAGCATGTCATCGTCCGCTCATCTGGAATATTATTTTCTTTTGCCCATAAAATCTCGTCGTGTTTGCTAAACGGTTTCTTGGATATTTCCTCGTCAATATTTATCGATAGTATATTCCACTCAACTTCTTTTGTCATCTCGCAGATTGCTAAGGTGTTAATTCGATTTATCGCAACACTTGCGATACTGTCAGTTTCAATAACACCATTGCAAATCGTTCGAACATTTCCATCAAGTGAAGCGGCATATTGTACAGCAAGCATTTGCATAATAAAGTCTCGCATCGGATAGCGATGAACTCTGGCATATTCTTGCAATCGGTCTTTAATTTCTTTTGGAGGCACGCTTATTTTTGGCATAAACACATCATGAAATGAGGACGCCCCAAACGTTTTTTGAAAATAGTTCGTAAAAAACTCAACAGACGCTAATTCTCCGTCACGATTGCGTGATCCGCGATCAATATAAACAGGAAAAAGCTCTATCTCATAATCTTTTATTAAACGAGCCGCTGTAATCATTGAATCGTAGCCACCGGAAACCAAAATAACAGCCTTCTTGTTCTCTGGAAGTTTCGATATCCAACCGCGTTTATCTAAAAGCAATTTGTTATACATACGTAACTGATTCATTTTACATCTCTTTCGTTTTTATACGCAAAGTGAACACTTTGTGCCGCTTCATAGGTATTCTCATAGATATGTACGTCCGTTACTAAACCATCAAGCCTACCCGTCTCAATCTTTATAGACAGTTTTTTCTCTAAAGCCTTTCGGACTTTACTGCCTAACATCGATACAACAGTTAGATCGCCTGCTCCTTTTTGAAAACCATCCCATGAACGCATAAACAATGTTAAGTCAAGATAATTCTTACCAAGTCTTTGGTTAACTCTAAACTGCAATGCAGTAATACACGGTAGATAATCATTCCATGGGATATTCAATACCGCAATATAGTCTTCATATGTCGGAAATACCATTACAGCCTTTTTTGATTCCGGGATCTTTGCTAATCGCTCAATGACAAATTCCATCATTTTTCCCTCTTCTAGTCGTTTTTTGTAGCTTTTTGCACCATTACGAAAAGAAGGTGTAATGTCAAAATCTTTCATTGTATCAGAGCCAAAGACGACAGCTTTCATAGCGTCAATTTTTGCCTTGTCGCCATATTTTTTAATTAATTCATCGTCTGGATTTGCTACGCCAGCAGTAAATCTTAAATTTCTTACAGCAAATCTACCTCTGTTTTCATCTAGCTCAAATTGACCATTCTTTAATATCGTTTCTACCATATCAAGCCACAGCTCTCCGAGCGTTTCTCCATATACAGAATATCCAACATTTTCAACTTTTGTAATCATTCTATCTCCTTTATGATTAAAATTAGGCCACTAAAAAAGCGACCACATGCTAGTCGCTAAACTTCTACAAATAAGCTTCGAAACTTATCTGCGCATATGGTCGCATCAATGTTTCGAAGCACTATCCATATATGCTTCTTTGTAGAAGTTTAGCAATGCTATTGTAGCAAATACAATATAAGGTGTAAATAATTAATTCACAGACGATAACATATATCCTATCTCTCTGCGATATAACCACAAAACTTCACAACTCCACTCGCAACCAATATAATATACTCATGAATACTTCACGGAAAAATCGCATCATAAAAATTACTATTTGGGCAGTCTGCTCAATTGTCGCTATAACTGCTTTATTAGTCGCCGCAGCTTTCTTTTGGCCAGCAACATCCAAGCAGTTGCAATCTTCGAGCTCTGAAAAATTGAGCTACGACGACGCCATCGCCGCCGCAAATCGTACTGTTAGCGAAGACACTTCAAATACCGACGTTAGACCAGAATGTCGATCGATCATTAAAACCCACGGCAAAAAAACTGCCAAAGCCGTCATGATGATTCACGGCGTAAGCGCATGCCCACAGCAATTCGCAGACCTAGGCAACACCTTTTTTAATGCCGGCTATAACGTCTATATTCCCCGCGTCCCCAGCCACGGTCTGACGGATAACAAACGACACGGAGAAATCAC
>JABZJR010000073.1 GCA_015257705.1 Nanosynbacter sp. | reverse complement strand
CTCGTACACTCCAAGCTTCTGGTATTCATCAAGTTCACGATTTATCTTGCGCCTAAATTTATTCCTCTGATACAAGTCGCTTTGATTTGTCTCATCTTCACACCATTCCAATTTCTGGCGAATCGCATATTCATAAATTCTCTGCTTCGTCCAACCATTCATCGGCCTAACTATTTGACTATCACTCATCCCCGCCAAGCCTCGCCACCTGGAGCCACGCTTAAGATTCATCGCTACAGTTTCAATAATGTCATCTCGGTGATGCGCTGTCACTATCACGCCATCAAAATCCGTCGCCACGCCACGCAAAAATTCATACCGTCTTTGGCGCGCCAATTCTTCACTGGCATCAGCCCCCAGCTTTTCGCGCCGACAAACAAATTGTATTTTATATCTATCAGCTAAAGCCTCGACAAATCTAGCATCGCTCGCCGAATCCTCACGAATTCCGTGGTCAAAATGAGCGACCACCAAATCTTTTTCCGTTCGCGACATCAAATCCAGCAAAACTACCGAATCAATCCCACCACTGACTGCGATAATATATCTCACATATCCATTATCTCACAATTTACCTAAAACGTATTTGGCAAATTTTATACTATCTGTTACAATCAATGCAGTGTGGCACCGTAGCTCAGCTGGTTAGAGCGCAGGACTCATAAGCCTGAGGTCGGTGGTTCGGGTCCACCCGGTGCTACCAGAAATTATCTTTCCTCGTTAATACGACGGGGAATTTTTTATAGATACTGAATTAAATTAGCTCAAGCTCTTCAGATTGAACGCCATCCAAAGCCGCCAATCGTCGCGACACAAAACTATTCAATTCCCATGAATTACGCTGACGCTCCCACGTTGCTAAATCCTTTTTTCGGGTTACTTCTAAAAATTCAGCTAATTCACTGGTGTTGGTTTCCATATTTTTTCCTTTTTTGTGTTAATTATTTAACTGTCTTTATACTATCATAAATTTGACAAAAAAGCAATACCTTTTTCGGTCATTATTTACCTTTTCATTCCGCTTGTGGTACACTGATAGGGAAGGATTTATACACAAAAATGACCCCTGTAACAATCTCATCACTGGCCACCATAATTTTTGCAGCGATTATTCACGCTAGTTTTCAGCTTAGCGTCAGTGTCTTAACGTTACTTAGCGGACATTCAATTGGCAAAAAAGCCGCCCAGAGAAAAATTTTTCGTATGAGCAACAGTTTTGTATTTGGTGTTTCAACGATCACTCTACTGCTCATTAGCTCCATCTCCTATTTCTTATCACTATTCATCCACCATGTCACCAGCGCAGAGCAACTCGTTGCCGCCGTCTCTTCAGGAATGATGTTTGGCTTAGGAATCGCAATTTGGGCGTTCTACTTCCGACGACAACCAGGAACTTCATTATGGCTTCCACGCAATTTTGCAGAATATTTAAACAAGCGCACCAAAAAAACCAAAAACTCCATAGAAAGCTTTGCTCTGGGAATAATTAGCGTTATTGCAGAAATCATATTTATTATCGCGCCAATTATCGCCGCCAGCCTGGCTATTATCACCCTACCAAACCCTTTCTTGCAAATCGTCAGCATAGCGATCTACGTCGTCGTGTCCGCACTGCCGTTGTTTGTCGTTATCGTCTTGATCGGCAGCGGACGCAGCATCTCTAATTTACAACGTTGGCGGGAAGATCATAAGAGATTTTTGCAATTCGCCAGCGGCGGTAGCTTATTAATTTTGGCGGCATTCCTATTCGTCGACCGCGTTATTGGCGTCATTAGCTACGGAGGCAATTTATGGTAAAGCCAGGTCAAATTGACGTCATCAAACAGGGAAAACGACCGCCAGAGGAGTTTAGCCCAGACAAGCTCCACAATTCCATAATTGCCACCTGCCTAAGCGTTCGTACACCAGAAGGTCAAACTCAAGACATTGCAAAAACCGTCACTCTGGGCGTTATGAATTGGTGCGAAACTCACCCAGAAATAACCTCTGCCGATATCCGCCGCCAAGCACAACGCATTATGAAAACTTTGCATCCCGACGCGGCTTATTTATATAAAAATTATAAAACCATAATTTAGGAGATTTGATGTCGCAAAAACCAACTTTTGACTATGACTATATCGTAATTGGTAGTGGCGCCGGCGGTTCGCCCGCAGCCAGCATATTAGCAAGTGCCGGAAAAAAAGTTGCTGTTGTAGAAAAATCAACATTCGGCGGGGAATCACCAAACTGGGGAGATGTACCAACTGGATTCTTAACTCACGCTCTTAACGTTTATCAAACAGCCAAAGATGCCGCTAAATTTGGACTGCGCACCAACTCGGTTGGGTATAATTACCCTTCTCTACTCTCCTGGAAAGACAAAGTTGTAAAGAGAACTGGAGCTGGCGACAATCGCTATTATTACGAAAAGCAAGGCATTAGTGTTTTTGCTGGCAATGCACATTTCTTAAGTCCGAACGAAATAGCCATCAATCGAAGACACTTGTCTGCTCGCAAATTTCTCATCGCAACTGGATCTGATTGGCAAATTCCAGAAATACCTGGGTTAAGCGCCGTTTCTTACCACACTCCAAAAACTATTTTTAGCTTGAAGCGCCCACCAAAAACCATGTTCATTGTTGGCGCGGGAGCTACGGCACTAGAATTGGCGCACATCTTCTCCACCCTGGGAACAAAAGTTTACGTAGCAGAAAAATCGTCCAGAATATTATCGACATTTGACCCAGAAATCAGCACTTTGATTACAAATGACGCAAAAAATCGCAACATTTCAATCTTAGCTCGCACTAAGATTATCGCTATTCAAAAATCGTCTATACAAAAGCGCGTCACTTTTCTGCAAGGGCGAATAGAAAAATCTGTGCGCGTTGATGAGATTCTAATTGCCGACCAACAATTACCTGCAACAGATTTAGGCTTAGAAAACGCTGGCGTAAAATATACCGAAAATGGCATTTTGGTTAATTCTTCCCTGCAAACTTCCGCTCGGCATATTTTTGCCGCAGGAAATGTAACTGACGCCAATATCCAAACTCACACAGCTTTAGCGCAGAGTCGTATTGCGGCTCATAATTTGCTACATAATAATAAGATTAAATTCAATGATTCCCCACGATTACAAGTTGCATTTACTCAACCTGAAATAGCTCAAATTGGAATGAATGAATACGATTGTAAGGTGAAAGGAATAAGCGCAAAAATAGCAATTGTTCCGCTCACGGCTACCGTACGCAGTAACATTACCGACCAGCGAATAGGTTTTGTGAAATTGATCGTTGATAAGAAGCGAGTTGTCGTAGGTGGAACGATAGTCGGACCGCACGCTAGCGATATGGCAGCCGAGCTAGCCCTGGCCGTTCGACATAAAATGACCAGCGAAGAACTAGCGTCCACGCCGCATTGTTTTACTTCTTGGTCAGAAGCCGTGCGAATTGCCGCCGGAAAACTTCTATAATTACCTCTGATGCGCTATAATAAGTCTCACGGGGGCGTAGCTCAGGGGTTAGAGCAGTCGGCTCATAACCGATTGGTCGCTGGTTCGATCCCAGCCGCCCCCACCATTTCAGAGTAAAAATCCAAACCCTCGCCTTCTTGGGCGATTTTACGCCCACGCTCGAACCTATTTGATCACAAAGTAGCTGCGCTGAAAAAGATCAGGGCAAAGCCCTGTTCGGCA
>JABZJR010000072.1 GCA_015257705.1 Nanosynbacter sp. | reverse complement strand
ATTTTGTGCGGTCGCTACCGGGCGGCTATGATATGGTCTTGGGCGAGGAGGCTGCTAACATTTCCCAGGGAGAAAAGCAGTTGCTGCCAATTGCCAGGGCGATGCTAGAGAAGGCACCGATGTTAATTTTGGACGAAGCGACAAGCTCGGTTGATACGCGCACCGAAGTCCTTATCCAAAAAGCCATGGATAAGTTGATGCAGGAGAAAACTAGTTTTGTTATCGCGCACCGTTTGAGTACCATTCGCGATGCCGATTTGATTTTGGTGGTTAAGGACGGGAATATCATCGAGCAGGGCAATCACGAAACTCTGCTGAAGCAAAATGGATTTTACGCCGAGCTTTATAATAGTCAGTTTGCTGAGTAGTGAGGAGGTAATAATAATGAGCAGTTACGCTAGTTTTTATATCAATAACCAAGAACTTTTGCACTGGAACGATGGCTTTAGCCAGATAGTGGATGGTCTATATACAAAAGATGATATTGTTCGTGGTCGAGGAAAAGACGGAGTAAGATTAATTAAGCAGTATGGCCTTTCTATGTATGACAATGCCTATACTGAATATGATGTAGACTGGGAGATTGCACTGGCTGTAATTGACGTAGCTACTCTGAAGCAAAGACTTTCCATATATGGATATAATGCACAATTATTTAACGAGTCACTAGATACTCATATTGGGCGGTTAATAAAAGGGTGCAGCAATGTTAGTAATGAAATGAAACTGTATTATGAAGACGAAATAAAACAGGTTAATAATTTAAAGTCCAACAAGATTTCGCTTAAAGATTTATCGCATGAGCTTTTTAGACAAATTGATTTCAACAACGAACTTATCGCTATTTGGGGCGTAGTACACTATGAGGGTGTAAAAGATGGCGATATAGCAGTGCTTGATATTAGTGACTTAGCTGAAGAGGGTTGGTTGGATTATGATCTCGAGAATTTTATAACTGAACCGCCTATAATTTTGACCGAAGGGATTACCGATATCGAAACCCTCAAGAAAGCACTACATGTTATTTACCCTAAGCTTGAGAGTAACGTACGCTTTTTAGATACAAGTTTTAGGCCAGAGACTAACGCCGCTGCTGTAGTTAAAATGATAAAGAGCTTTGCTGCCGCGGGTATTAATAACAGGATCTTAGCTATTCTAGATAATGATGCTGCTGCAAGTGAGGCGATGACTAATTTACCCCGTATTTTACCTAACAACATCAAGGTGATACAATATCCTGAATTAGATTTAATGACATCTTATCCAACTATTGGACCCCAGGGCGAGATTAATATGAATATTAATGGCCTCGCGGGGTCAATTGAAATGTACATGGGTAAAGATATACTTACTGGCAATGATGGAAATTTAGAATTGGTGCAGTGGGGTGGTTATATGAATCGTGTTAAGAAATATCAAGGATCACTTATTAACAAAGATGCTGTAGGTAGTAGATTTAAAGGAAAGGATGCTGCTGATGTTAATAAGTGGCAAGATTTGAGATATTTGTGGGATTATATAATAGATAATCTAAGTACCTTGTGAGTATACCGCTCGTTGTCTTGGTAGGGTCTATGTCATATAAAACTTTATGTACATTATGACAGCAACCTATTCCCGCCGCACAATATCCAACACACCGAATTTTCCAGTCAGCACGGCTTGGTCGATGGTGTGCGGCGTGAGGGCGGCGATGAGTTCTTTGGGTTTGGTACCGCTTGGTAAATCTAGTGTCGCGTCCAACGCATACACGTAAAATTGATAACGGTGCGTGCCAAACGGCGGCTGTGGCCCGCCCCAACCAGGACAACCCCAACTGGTCATCCCCTCGACAACGCCCGCGGGTAGTGATTCGCTGGTGATTTCAGTAGTTTCTGCCGGCACATTCCAAACCGTCCAATGGTAAAATCCATCGCGCCCAGGCGCGTCAGGGTCGTGACAGACGATTGCCAGACTTTTGGCGTCTATCGGCACGCCATCGATTTTGAGTGGCGGACGTTGATTACCGCCGAGCTTGGAGTAAATTTTTGGTATTTTAGTGTTTTCGGCGAAGGCTGGGCTAGTAATTTTCATACTATGATTTTAGCATAATGATATTTTTGTCGCTTCGGGTATGTGTAGCTCAAAATCAATATCAGTTTTCTGGACAATCTCATAATAAGGCGGAATTGATGGGTTTTTCGGAAGTTCAATTATTTTTCCGTCATTAAATAATCGTCCTTGTCTGTAGACATTGTGAATAAACGGTACATTTGGTTTTGCTTTTCTCAAGCGACATAACGCTGATTCATGCCGTGTTTCGCCATCTGTAATAACTTTGGGCTGCGTATGCCATTGTCCCATAATACATAATGTTGGTAGAGAGCCGTCAATTCCGAGGATATTTTTAGCTAGCTGCTCTTCTCGTTCTTGCGGGCTTGGTGGTATGATGGCATCCTCATCTAAATTGTCAAAAAATGTATCAATAAAAATAAGTTCTTTAAGTTGGTTTTGTTGTAAAAGAATTGCTATTGTCTTTATCATTTCAAGAGATAAAATGCTTGAATCAAAAAGGTCTTCATCAACTAAGGAAAAATCATAAGAATTGATCTTTACTGAATTGATGAAATTGGACACGGTGGGACTGGCTTCAATAGCTAATCTCTTTACGCCAAGCTTCCTAACTAGAGTATAGATGACGTCGGCATTTTCTTTTATGCCGTGAATTTCGCCGTATACAATTATGTTTGATTTTCGCAATGTGGATTGAAGCGAATTTAACTGTCTTATGTCCAGCTGTTTCGGTAAAAATGTTTTGATGATATCGTGATTATTCATAGGTGCTAATTGATAGTTTACTTCATAAAATCGTAAATATATAGGGCCGCGTCGTTAATAAATTTGTCGATATTTGGCGAAGTATTTATAATTAAAACCATGAATATCGCAGACCAACTCCTCACTAAATACCCGATCATTTCTGACCAAGTCGATATAAAAGAACTTGGTGCGCTTTTAAGAGAATTGGAAAAAACTTTACGCCGTGGCGCCACTGGAAATATTGTGGAGTTTGGTTGTTATGTCGGTACAACTAGTTTGTTTATTCGCCGACTGCTGGACGCTTATGATTTTACGGGCGAGTTTCACGTTTACGACTCGTTTGCGGGATTGCCGGAAAAAACTCAGAAGGATAATAGCGCCGCGGGTGATCAATTTAAGGCTGGCGAGTTATTAGCGCCGCGTAAGACGTTTGTCCAGAATTTTAAGAAAGCAGGATTGAAGTCGCCGATTATTCACAAAGGCTGGTTTTCTGATTTTACTTCTGATGATGTGCCGGAAAATATTATGTTTGCGTTTTTTGATGGCGATTTTTACGAATCAATTGTCGATTCTTTTCGGGTTTGTGAAAGTAAATTTAGCGAAGACGCAATAATTATTGTTGATGATTACGCAAATGAAGCTCTGCCGGGCGCCGCAAAAGCCACTGATGAATGGCTAAAAGTTAATCAACAATTCACGGTCAGGACTGAAGCCAGTTTGGCAATTATCTCCTCTTGCCCAAAAACATAAACGTGTTACAATTAAAACATCACTAATATAAACAGGGGAGGGTTGTGATGGACGAACCAATTCACATCACGTCTGAAATAGGAAAACTTAAGACCGTTCTATTGCATCGGCCAGGTGAAGAACTGGAAAATTTGACGCC
>JABZJR010000071.1 GCA_015257705.1 Nanosynbacter sp. | reverse complement strand
CCAGACAGGCTTCCAGGCGTGCAGATCTGTTATCCGCACAAGATGACAATCGCTACACCGAAGCTACGCTGGGTCACGCACCAACTGATACGTATGGGAAGAGACCTCTGTACGATCGTGCTCTACGAACCGTGTCAGCTACCTATGCAACTCGACAAGATTTGAAAGCTCATCAGCAGCAAACTGCATTCATGAATGATATTAAAGACCTAGAAACCGAAATTGCAGTGTCTGGACTAATTAAGAATAACGCTCAACGCCAGCAACATAGTGAATTTGCAGAACAATTGATAAACAGCAAGGAACTTCGAGAGAAAGCTGGCGGCAACGTATTCAAGGATAAGAACGGTAAATTAATCGGAGCAGACGCGGCACTGGCGTCAGCTATAGCAACCAGCCGTAGCGAATATGCCAAGTCAGTCGATGAGGCTCGTCAAATCATAGAACACTACGGACTAAGCTCGGAGCAAAGACAAGATTTAGCTTTAGGTAGAAAAACCATACCTCTTTCTGGCGGAGTAATATTGGGTGGAGACAGTATATTTGTACGTGAAGCCTCAATCAAAGAACAGGTTAAATATGGCACTGCGGCAGAAGTAGCTGAACTTCTTAGCGAATTACCACTTGAATTCCGCTCCGTCTTAGCTTCATCGTTAGCGGAATCTGGCATAAAGAACAGAGCATCCTTCATGGGTGGTAAGCTTATCGATGATGTGGGTAAGGGAGAGATTAGAAATAGAGGTGACCTCATGAACTACTTCGCTGAATGGCTACAGGGTGGTAAATACAAGCCTGAAACCTTAGCGTCTACGGATGCTGATGCCGTTAAGTTGTTAATAGAGGCTGTAAATACCACTTCTGTTATTACAGACAAGAAACGTCAAGATATCAAGGATGTTATCAATACAATTCTTACCGACAGGAGGTTATCTGCAAACGTAACAGATGCCGCCAAAGAGCAATTTGAGAATTTCCGAAACATACTATAATAGCTGTGATTTTGATATAATATAAGCAGTATGTCGGTGTATAAAGTTCCTCAAGATGTCGAGGCGGAGGACAAACTGCTCGGGCCGTTTAGCTTCCGACAGTTTGTGTTCTTAATTATAGCTGTTATCGGAATCGCTATTGCGTACGGTTTAAGTACAATTTTACTACCTTTGGCAATAATTCCTGTACCGATAATTTTATTCTTTGGAGCACTGGCTTTACCTCTTAAAAAAGATCAGCCAATGGAAGTTTATTTGGCAGCAGTCATTTCTTTTATGCTAAAACCAAAAAAACGTCTATGGCAGCCTGATGGAATTGAAAGATTGGTCGAAGTTATCGCGCCAAAAGTCGAGGAGAAGACTTACGGTAATAATTACGATCAAGCCGAAGTCCAGCGAAGATTGTCATATTTGGCAAATTTGGTAGACAGTCAAGGTTGGTCAATTCGTGGCGTCAATAATCCGAATAGTTCAATGCGCGCTGACTTGTTCAATGAAGGACAGGCAGCTAACGACATATTGGATGAAAATAGTGCTACGGCGCAAAATATCAATCACTTAATAAATCAGTCAGATGTTCGTAGGCGACAAGAAGTTATCCAAAAGATGCAAACAGGGCAATCTACTACGCCGCCTCCTGCGCAAACACCTCAACCAAATAATCCTACTCCAGCCGCATCACTACAAATGAACCCGTACCCAACAATGCGCCAATCTGTATTAAATCCAGTGTCCGAACAACCTGCCGCGAGCGCTCCAGCTCAAACTCAGCCGACAACCACGCCGCAAGCTAGCGTAAACGAGGTGCCACCTGCTATAATAGAACTGGCAAATAACCGTGACCTCTCGATTGAAACGATTGCGCGTGAGGCAAATCGAATTCAGCAAGAAAATAAATTATCAGATGAGGAAGTGGTGATTTCACTACGTTAGGTGGGGTTTATGCAACCAGAGTTACAAAATCAACAATCTTATCAGCAGGTTCCGCAAACCAATGCGGCTCTTCCTGGTGTCTCTCAGCAGCCATCAGCAGCAATTGGTTCGGGACCAAATCCAGCCACACCAGCTCCAGATAAAACCCCTGACGACAAAAAGCAAAAAGGACCAATTAGCACCCAGAATACGCTGCTTTTCTCTGAGATGCGTGAAAATATGATCATTATGAGCGACGGCAGTTTTCGGGCGGTAGTGGAATGTGAATCGATCAACTTTGACCTGATGAGTTCACGCGAAAGAGAGGGAATTGAGTTCAGTTATCAAAACTTCATTAATTCTCTATATTTCCCAATTCAAGTTCTTATCCGTTCACGCCGCGTGGACATTGGTCCGTATCTGGACAGATTGGCTGAAATTCGCCGTAATCAAGACAATATGCTCCTCAATGTCCTAATGGACGATTATATGGATTTCATTGATATTCTGGCGCAAGAAGCAAATATTATGGATAAGAGCTTTTACGTTGTCGTTCCATATTATCCAGCTGGCGAGGAAAATGCCTTCAAACAGCAAACTAAAGGATTGTTCAATAGCTTCTTCAGTGGAAAAAAAGAGGCAACCGTAACAAAAATTGACCAAGTTACCTATACTAAAGCCAAAGATGAAATTAAAAACCGCATTGATTCAGTTATGAATGGTCTATTCCAAATGGGCGTAAAAAGCTGGCAATTAAATACCAGACAACTGGGCGAGCTGTTCTACACTTCATATAATCCCGACACATCGTCACGTGAATCGTTAGAGGACATTGACCCGAGCGAGCTTACGACCACTTACGTAACTAAGGGAACTGGTCCGTCACCGAGAGGAGGAAGGTCATAATGGCAAAGAAGAAATTAGATGCCGTTGATATCGCTGCTCAACAACGAGCACGAGAACAAGCCGAAGTCGAACAGGCCTTCTTAACTGGCGTTCGAACTCTGCGTGATTTTATCGCGCCAAGTAGTATCGAGCTTCATTCCGACCATTTCCGACTTGGCTCAAAATATGGCCGCACAATGTATGTTTATGGCTATCCTCGCCAAATCTACACCGGCTGGCTTAGCTCAATCATTAACATCGATGAAGTACTGGATATTAGTATGTTTATTTATCCAGTCGATACGCAAATTGTCCTGAATAACCTGCGTAAAAAAGTTACCCAGCTGGAAGCAACCATGAATATAAACATGGAAAAGGGAAAGGTGCGCGATCCAGGCTTGGAAGCGGCTTTGCAAGACGCTGAAGAATTGCGCGATCAATTGCAGATTGGCGCCGAAAAGTTCTTCCGCTATGGCTTATATATCACGCTTTACGCCGACAGCTTGGACGAACTAAACTTCATCCAACATAAAATTGAAACTATTTTTGGTCAGCAATTGGTGTTCTCAAAAGTGGCTTCCAGCCAGCAGGAACAGGGATTGAATAGCTCTATTCCACAATTGACCGATGAACTACAGATTCGCCGTAACATGAATACTGGCGCAATTTCAACCAGCTTCCCATTCACTTCAGCCGATTTAACGGACAATAAGGGCGTACTTTACGGAATTAATATGCATAATAACGGCTTGGTGATTTTTGACAGATTCTCTCTGGAAAACGCCAATATGGTCGTGTTCGCTAAGTCTGGTGCTGGTAAATCATTTACCGTTAAATTGGAGGCTTTAAGAAGTATGATGGTCGGGGCTGATATTGTGATTATTGACCCAGAAAATGAGTACCAAAAACTATGCGACGCGGTTGGTGGCAGTTATATTCGAT
>JABZJR010000070.1 GCA_015257705.1 Nanosynbacter sp. | reverse complement strand
CCGTTTGAGCACCATTCGCGACGCTGATTTGATTTTGGTGGTTAAGGACGGTAATATTATCGAGCAGGGCAATCACGAAACTCTGCTGAAACAAAATGGATTTTACGCCGAGCTTTATAATAGCCAGTTTGCTGAGTGAGCAGTCGGACACCAAATTAATCAATGTCCATAGTTCAAGGACTTGCTTCTAAAAATAACTAAACTGCTGATTTAGTTGCAGTTGAGTCAATTTATTAGGTAATTTTTCATGATGAGCCAGTAAACCGTTAATTGTCTCTATTTCTTTCAGTTGTTTACGGATGATACAGTTTTCCACAATAGCTTTTTTCTTGAGATTTGCTTGATTTGTTACAATTACCCGGGGGTTTATGTCGTGTGGAGGACTTACCAGACTTCTTCCATTTAGAATAATGCTAACTGCTGTATTTTTGAGAAGTGCTTTAACTGTCAGTTCGACCTCATACATTGAGATACGGTCGCGTTGCATTTGAGTATTTATAAGCACTGTTTGGATATTGGGGTGTCTTTTAAGCCAGTTGACCCACATCTCACGATGAGTATCAGTAATTGCGTAGATATGTGGTATTACTGGAACACCTAGTTTACTTAATTCTTCACAGAAAATAAGTGACTTGTTTAAATTTATAAGATGACCGAGAGGACATTCATATAGAAAAAGCGAAAAATTCATTCCTGTAACAGCATAGAACCCTCCTGAAGCAATTGCTTCAAATAAATTTATTGCAAATCGTTTATACCACAGTTTTTCAATGACAACATCGATACCAGTAGCAAAAAGCACTACCCTTTTTCCTTGGAAGACAGGGAACTTTAGTGCAGATAGGTCAATACGGATGTTGTTACTAATGGTTAAGATGCCGGCGGAATTCTTTCTTGGTCGTGGTGTTATAATATCTCCAATACGCAAGCCCACTATTTCATGCCCAATCGTAGATGGATCACGATTAAACCACTCTTTTGGGATTACCGGGCCCATACTTTCTATCAATGGCGATGGTCCTTGTATCGTCTTGTTTTCAAAGTTAAGTCCGTGCACCTCGTCAATGAAGAGATGTATGTCTTTACAGTGACAGTCGACCATGTTGATATAATTACCGGGGCAACGGTTTATAATAAGCCCCTTGTCGGATGGTTTGATTAGGGGGGTAAAGTTATCGGCATCACAAAGACTAGTACCGAACAGCGACAACTGTGCGTGTCTACTGTGAGAATTCCGCATAACAGATTCCTTGATTGACGACAACAGTAATAGCAGGATAGGTAACGCCTAATTTAGTGCACAACTCAAGGCTCCTAATTGTTTGGGCAGTGACTTTTCCGACATTCTCGCCACTTGGTGTAGTTAATACGCGGGTGGTTTCGTCAAGAACTAATTTTGTACCTGCTGTTAAATTGTCTCGTGTTAGTTTAACTCGAAACCTAACTGGGCATAGGTTATTAATATCCGGTGGTGTATTCGGTCCACCGCCGACACCACCAGCTAGACCAGTATTTGTCTTAGGGCTTGCTGGCTTGTTGATACGAGATATATCGTTTGGTTTACGGGTACTACTTGATCCCATATTACTCCCTCCATTCTGGTCATATATACTTGACCACTTATGTTATGTTTTGTAGAATAGAGGCATACGAGGGCTGTTAATCTTGTATGCCTAAGGCGCCAGTAGCTACTGGCGTTTTTTGGTATTATAAAACCTCCGTGTCAGCTCGCACTTTTTATGTTATGAACCTGATCGGTAGCTCTTATTATAGCAGGTTACGTAATGATTGCAAGTATATTATGTAAATTATTTTACATGATTATTGTAAAATGCCTTAGGACATGCTACAATGTGTATACGTTAAAAAGGAGTGCTATGGGTTTTGGAAAGAATCTTATCAACCTGCGCAATAATGCTAATCCAAAGTTGAGCCAGGATGAGGTTGCTCGTGTTCTTGGAATGACACGACCAACCTATAAACAATTAGAGACAGAAGAAAGGATACCATCAAATGCCGAGCTACAGGCTATAAGTGAACTTTTTGGTATTAGGACTGAAACCCTTCTCGACCCAAATGCTAATATTGTGGTAAACGAGGCACCAGTTGGGGGCGCTGAATTTATTGAGATTGACGAGGCTAAATATAGAAATCTTATTCTTTACTTAGCTGAGCGTGTTGGTGCGTGGCCAAACGTTGGTGAGACAGTGTTTTATAAGCTGATCTATTTCACAGAGACGCTTGCGCTTAATAAATTAGGACGTGCAATAGCGGGTGAGCAATTTTACAAGCGCCAATATGGACCGGTACCTGTTTCTTTCCTTGCTACAACGAGGAATATGATTGCAAGCAACGAGCTTGATTTGGTTGTGGGTCGCTACTACACGTATATGCAAAGAAAGTATCTTCCTCGAGTTAACTCAAGCGGCCTCACAGAAGAAGAAAAGGCAATTATTGACCGTGTTATTAGACTTCTCGGCAATAAAACTGCAACTGAACTATCTGACCTCTCTCATCAAGACATGCCCTGGATAAAAGGGACAGAGGGTAAGATTATTGATCTGAGTCTTATTAAGAATACTCCCGCTGATTGGTCTATGTTAATGGGTCGCAGTTCTATTGCTTAAGTTCCAGGTTTGTTTTAGAGTTACTGAAGCAAAACAGCTTTTACGCCGAGCTGTATAATAGCCAGTTTGCTGAGTGATTGGGTGGGGCGTTGATTATAAAAATATAAATTCTATACTGTGATTATGAAAAGAATGATCACTGTTGCTGCGGTGCAAATGGAGATTGCGCCGCTGGATACTGGATGCAATTTGGCAAAAATAGAAAAGTTTGTTGGCGAGCTATGCAACCAACAGTCAGTCGACCTTGTGGTTTTGCCAGAAGGCGTGCTGACTGGGCCGATTCCGTATAATTTAGAACGCCTTGAGCGAACCGTCTGGCGAAGTTGCGCGTCTGCGTCAGATAGCACGTGAAAAGCAACTTTATCTGGCTGCTGGTTCGTTTATTTGTAAAGATGGCGACAATTACTACAATACAGCGCTATTGATTGATTCGTCGGGAGAGATACAACTTCGGTACCGGAAAAATCATTTATGGATTCCTGAACGTCGATATTTGGTGCCAGGGAATGAAGCCATGGTTGTTGATACGCAGATTGGTAAAATTGGTCTGGCAATCTGTTGGGATTTAGCTTTTCCAGAATTATTCCGTTCAATGATTAAGCAGGGTGCTGAGATTATTTACATCCCATCGTATTGGTCAACTGGGAGTAATAAGCCAGCGCACACTGAAATCAAGGCTTCAAAAATGATGATAGATACGCTTTGTCTGGCGCGAGCGTTGGAGAATGAATGTTTGATAATCTATGCTAATGGCGCGGGAAAAGCTAAATATTACGTGGATGGCGAGATATGCTTAGAAAACCAAGTCGGACATTCGCAGATTTGTGCGCCGTTTTATGGCACGGTTGCAAAAATCGGCAGCAATAAGGAAGGTTATATAGTTTACGCTTGCGACCGCAATATAGCTGAACGCGCCGAAGTGGTCAACCAGCTTCGCGTTGATATTTCGCGGATGTAAGTCAAAGAGCTGTCTTTAGCCCCGCCGCAAAATATCCAACACGCCAAACTTCCCAGTCAGCACAGCTTGGCTAATTATGTGCAGCGTGAGGGCAGTGATGAGCTCTTTTGGTTTGGTGTCGCTTGGTAAATCCAATGTCGTGTCCAGCGC
>JABZJR010000006.1 GCA_015257705.1 Nanosynbacter sp. | reverse complement strand
CAACAGTGTTTGGCTATTTATGTTTTTTGTGGGCACTTATTATAGTCCGCCGCCAAAAAGGGAGTTTAATAGCCAGTTTAGTGGGATAGTGTGTAGGCTGAGCATAATAGCGAATCCCACTCCACATGTAACAAGCCCCCAAAACTTGAAACGGTCATAGCTACTTACGCCGCTTCCCAGATTATCGGCTAATTTTTGATGGAAAATAACGACGATTCCACCAGCAATTAAGACTAAAATCCCAAAAAATAATGAGCCAAAACTAAATTGATATAACATATTATTAATTATACACTTGTCAGAATTAAAAAGATACTGTACAATTAAAAAGTCTTGGCAATTTATGGGGACATAGCTCAGTTGGCTAGAGCACCTGCTTTGCAAGCAGGGGGTCCAGGGTTCGAGTCCCTGTGTCTCCACCATATGGGGTGAAGTGGGCTTACGTCCACGACACTCCACCAAGACGAATGAGGGCGATTAGCTCAGCTGGTTAGAGCGCGTCACTGATAATGACGAGGTCGGAGGTTCAAGTCCCTCATCGCCCACCATATTTTTTAATATGGGCGCTTAGCTCAGTTGGCTAGAGCATCTCGTTTACACCGAGAGGGTCGGGGGTTCGAGTCCCTCAGCGCCCACCAATCATAGATAGTCATGATTATCGCCGAGTAGGCGATTTTTTGTTTATAAGCAACCTTGCTTAATAAAGCATAGATAGTTATACTCTTAGAATATATATAAGCATATTATTAAGCCGATATTATTTTTATTAACACCAGACTAAAAATGGATAGGATTTGTGATTTACCTTCTTTTATAGTTACAGGAGCTTCGGCGTCTGGTAAAACTACGCTTATAGAACAGGCTGTTGCCGACGGCTATTCGTATATACCCACACACGACAAGATTATCTCGGTCAGGTGAGGTGCCGGGTGTTCACAGTGTTTTTCTCAGAGAAGAGCGGTTTGAGAGCAACTTTCGTGAAGGGTTATATATAGAGGACTCTTTGGAATTTGTCTATATGCCAGGAATTGGTATATACTATGGCTATTCGCGTGAACAAATGGATTTATTGAAGAAGAACGGTTTTTGCTCTTCTCCGGCATCAACCCAAATTGCAAGAAGAGTATTTTATATGTGCGGTTGCGATGTAAATTGGGTTCATCTAGAATGTGACGATAAAGATAGCTGCAGCAAGCTTGTATCATAAAGTAAAACAACTAAGGAGAGGGTGATGAGCGAAGTTTATGAAAACCAAAAAACATTAAGACAATTGAGGTCTCAGATTGAAGACCTGAAGCCAGTTGATGGTGAAAAATTTTATTTTATAAATAGTTATCCACACTCTGATATGGGAAAGGGTACTCTGATAGCTCAGTTGCTAAATATTGTTGAAGGTTCTGACGCTATGAAATTTGACGGACTCCTCAATACTGACGACTACGGTATTCATGCTCGGTCGGACATAGATGATTTTGCGGTTTATTCACAGTTCAATCCTGGTAAGAAATGGTCAACAGAGCATTATCTCATTGGAGGTGATTTATGGCGTGACTTCTTAAACGAGTTTGGGGCTGCCGAGAACCATCTTCAAATAAATCCTCACCTCTCTGTGTATCTTGAGCTGCGTATTCTTCGTATCTGGAATCAAATAGGTCGACCGAAACATTTCTTTATAGAAATGGGAGGTACATTGTTAGATCCAGAGGTTTGCCCTATTTTTGTCCCGTTGTTGCAAAGATGGAGTGAACTCACGCCGAATAACGTTAGGATAGTGCTGCTGTCCGAGCTGGCTTATAATGGCATCCATATAAAAACGAAAACTATTCAGGATGCAGTAAAAATGCTGCGAAGCCAGCAACTTAATCCGTGGCTAGTTGTAGCTAGGGATGTAAAGGATATTGAAGCCGTTAAATTTGACGATAGATTGGAATTTGAAAGGATTATTTCGAACAAGATCTTTGATTCAACTGGGGTACGTCTCCTGAGGGTGATTTCTGTACCATTCTTTAATGATTTGACAAAGTATACAAAATATATGAAAGAGCGCTTTTTACCTTTGATTGTGCCGGTTGATAATAAAGATATACTTATTGCTACGGGAAATACCTCAAAATTTGATGATTTTAGGATATATATAGGCGATAAATATAGTATTCGTATGCCGCAGACTTCTGAGAAGATTCAAATACCAGAAGGAGTCACATCAATAGAGGATAATGCAATAGCAAAGGCAAGAGCCTATTCGGTTAAAACTGGCCAAATAGCCATAGGGGACGATACGGGCTTTTTTATCAAAGAGTTGTATGGTGAGCCTGGTGTTGCCCTGCGCAGATGGGGTGGTGAATTGCCAGAGGAGGTATCTCAAGAGGAGTTCTGGAGATTTTTTCAGAAGAAGACAGAAAACCTCAAGAACTACGATGCGTACTTTGATCAGTGCATAGCCATCGTTACTCCATCAGGTGATTACAAAGTTATTCACAATAAGACAGAAGGGTATCTGAACAGGGAGAAATTGAAACTTCCGTACAACGGTAGCGCTTACCCAATTGGGGCTGCTTTTGAAGCCTCGGTGAGGGCAAAAACCTGGGATGAAATGACTGATAAAGAAAAGCGTGAATTTGACTCATGGATAATTGTAGAGTTGAAGAAATTTATAGACCGTGAATTGTCAAAATAATAACTATCGCGTAATAGTTGATCTTAACGCTATAGTTAATAATGCTAAGAACGTCGAAAAATCATACAATGTTAAGGTAATGGGGGTTATAAAGGCTAATGCTTACGGACATGGTGCCGTCCCTGTGGCACGAACCTTTAAATTTAAAAGATCTTATAGATAATGACATAGACATATCAGTAGGGAGTTTCTTTACCTTAGATAGAATTGTATCTATAGCTAACGGGTGTGATAAGTCGGTGCGAGTTCAGGTTAAATCAGAAGTTCAGAGCGGAAGAGATGGGTTTTGCCTTGGTGACGAAGGAGAATTAAAAAGCAGACTTAGATCGGTAAGAGCTATGAAAAACGTACGGAGTTTGTTTTAGAGGTCTACATTTAAGGTATAATAGTATAGTAGAGATGTATAAAAACATTATCAAGCCAATATTATTCCTACTAACACCAGACTTTACTCATAAGTTAACTATTTTTTGCGGTCGTTTGGCGCAGGCGTTTCCTCCTATTAGATGGGCTATTCGTAAATTATGGAGCTTCCAGGACAAGTCGCTACAGCAGGAAATTGATGGAGTCGTATTTAATAACCCAATAGGCTTGTCAGCGGGATTTGATAAAAACGTACAATTGTCGCCTTTAATGGAAGATGTTGGATTTGGCTTTGCTTCTGGCGGATCTGTAACTATGGAGCCGAGAAGTGGAAATATGCGACCATGGTTTCATCGATTGCCGAACACCAAATCTGTAGTTGTGTACGCTGGTATGCCAAATTATGGATTAGAGAAGATTAGCGACTACATTGAATTAAACAGACATAAAGTTAAGTCAATGCCGACTGTTGTGTCTGTGGCTGTTATTGCTGATAAATCCACGAAAGACGAATTTGGGCCAGTCGTTCCGGAGGAATATATAATTCGGGACGTAAAAAAAGCGGTTAGTTATATCGTAGACAACAGCTTGGCTAGTGTTATAGAGATTAATATTTCTTGTCCGAATGCTGGCAAGGAGCCGTTTATCTATGCCGATACGCTAGAGACTTTATTGAGCGAATTAGATTCTGTAGAGAGAAATGTTCCTTTCTGGGTTAAAATGCCACATTTGTATGATTTGAAGCAGTTCAACTCGCTATTAAAGGTTATTGTTGAGCATAATATTCAGGGCGTAACGGTCGCTAATTTGATAAAGGATCGTGAGAAGGTAGATCTTAAAGATCCTTTGACTGATGATATTAGGGGTGGATTAAGCGGCGAACCTACTCGCGCACATAGCTTAGAATTAATTAAGCATACATATAAAAATTATGGAGATAAACTGACTATTATTGGTGTTGGCGGAGTTTTTTCGGCTGAAGACGCATACGCTAAGATTAAGGCAGGCGCTAGTCTAGTTGGGCTTATCACTGGGCTGTTTTTTGAAGGTCCGCATCTAATTGGGCGAATGAATCGCGAACTGTCTCGGTTGCTAAAAAATGATGGTTTTTCTAGTATTTCTGAGGCGATTGGTGCTGATTTTAATAAAAAGCAAAAAAAGTCGAAAAAACTTTGAAAAAACCCTTGCAAAAGAATCTCAGCTGCTGTATAGTTAATTACTAGTTAAGCGAATGTTCAAACGAACCTCTGGCAATACACTGCAAAACGTGCGAGGGCAGTGAGAAGACATCTGAGTGTAGATAGATTTGTCAATTTATTGACTTGTCGATTGTGCACTCAAATGTGTGAGGCACTGATCATTAACAATTTGAGAGTAAAAGAAATTGAGTTTTTAATTGACGGTAGTAGTAATTGCAAAGTAGCAACTACTAGTTAAGTCAATGCATAAAAAGGTACTCAAGGGCGCTAAATGGATGCCTAGACGTATATTACCGATGAAGGACGTGGAAGACTGCGATAAGCTTCGGGGAGCTGTCAACAAGCTTTGATCCGGAGATCTCCGAATGGGGAAACCCAGCATGAGTCATGTCATGTTGCCACTTGCTGAACACATAGGCAAGCGAGCGGGAACCATCTGAACTGAAACATCTTAGTAGGATGAGGAAGAGAAAGTAAATAACGATTGCGAAAGTAGTGGCGAGCGAAATCGCAACAGCCCAAACCTTTTAAGTTTTTGCCTATTAATTTAGGCAAATAAGTTGATAGACGAATACTTATAAGGGGTTGTGATATTACATATGACCAAGTCAGAGAATTTGATTCATTCAAATAATCTGATTTGCGATAACTGGCTATCAACAGTTAGTAAGGTAAGAAATCGGCGTGGTTAGTAGAATAGTTTGAATGACTAGCCAAAGAACGTGAAAGCCGTGTATATGAAAACGACGCTGACCTTATGTATGTTTTATCGAGTAGGACGGGGCACGAGAAACCCTGTTTGAATCTGGCTGGACCACCAGCCAAGGCTAAATATAATATACGATCGATAGTGAACTAGTACAGTGATGGAAAGGTGAAAAGAACCCCGGGAGGGGAGTGAAATAGATCCTGAAATTTAGTGCCTACAAGGAGTCGGAGCCGGCTTGTCCGGTGACGGCGTGCTTTTTGTAGAACGATCCAGCGAGTTAATTTTTACAGCGAGGTTAAGTCAATTGACGGAGCCACAGTGAAAGCGAGCCTGAATAGGGCGATTAAGTTGTAAGGATTAGACCCGAAACCGGGTGACCTAACCATGAGCAGGTTGAAGCCACTGTAACAGGTGGTGGAGGACCGAACCAGGATACGCAGCAAAGTGTTTGGATGACTTGTGGTTAGCGGTGAAATGCCAATCGAACTCGGAGATAGCTGGTTCTCCTCGAAATAGCTTTAGGGCTAGCGTCGTGTTAGTAGCACATGGGGGTAGAGCTCTGTAAAGGACTGGGGCGGGCAACTGTACCCACCCTTAACAAACTACGAATACCATGTGTGTAATCACGGCAGTTAGAACATCGGTGCTAAGATCGGTGCTCAAAAGGGAAACAGCCCAGACCATCATCTAAGGTCCCTAAATTAACGTTCAGTGGGAAACAAGGTGAGATTTCTTAAACAGCTAGGATGTTGGCTTAGAAGCAGCCATTCATTTAAAGAGTGCGTAACAGCTCACTAGTCAAGAGATCTTGCGTGGAAAATGTAACGGGGCTAAAACGTTATACCGAAGATATGGATTACACGCTAAGTACAAAGTTAAAGTTGTGTTACAATCAATTTATGGAAAATGAGATTTACATAGGTAGCGTTTACAAACACTATAAAGGCAATAAGTATGTTGTTGTAAGTATAGCTGTTCATACTGAGACGCTTGAAGAGCTTGTAGTTTATCGAGCCATTTATGGCGACGGAGAACTATGGGCTAGACCTAAGAAAATGTTTTTAGATAATATTGAAAAAGACGGAAAGATCATTCCAAGGTTTAAATTGATTAAGAAACTTTGATTTTGTTCTTAGTGTGTAGTGGTAGAGGAGCGTTCCTATCAGCAGTGAAGTCGAATCGGAAGGTTCGGTGGAGCGGTAGGAAGTGAGAATGCTGGAATGAGTAACCATAAGAGAGGTGAGAATCCTCTCGGCCGTAAGAGCAAGGTTTCCTGAGCCATGGTAATCATCTCAGGGTTAGTCGGGCCTAAGCCGAGGCGCAGAGCGTAGGCGATGGACATCAGGTTAATATTCCTGAACCGGTTAAGTTTTGTACACTGTTCACGGGGAAGTAATCGAAGCGGATTCATGGTTTATCCGTCCAACCGAGCGGGAACGCAAAGGGAGTGAAAGTGATTCTTCGGAGTCGCGATTTTGGTGAAAGCCCTGGCTAGAAAAGCAGGTGTATGCGTGGACTTAGCCGCCCGTACCGCAAACCAACACAGGTGCTCGAGTCGAGTAGACTCAGGCTTACGAGCGAACCTTCGCTAAGGAACTCGGCAATACAGCGACCGTAACTTCGGGATAAGGTCTGCCCCCACTTCGGTGGATATCAGCCGCGTTCACTCAGTGAATATTAGGTTAAAGAGTACATTTTTAATCACAAAACGAATTTTCTGAGATAGAGCAAACGAATTGTTCTTTTGAACGCGAACCTCTGACGTCTAACGATGTGGGGGCCGCAGCAAAAGAGCCCACGGAACTGTTTATCAAAAACACAGGTCTCTGCTAACACGAAAGTGGATGTATAGGGGCTGACTCCTGCCCAATGCTGGAAGGTTAAGGGGAGCGCTTCACGGTGCGAACTGAAGCCCTAGTCAATGGCGGCGGTAACTATAACCGTCCTAAGGTAGCGAAATTCCTTGTCAGGTAAGTTCTGACCCGCACGAATGGAGTAATCATGTGGGCACTGTCTCAGCGAAGGACTCGGTGAAAGTGCATTGGCGGTAAAGATGCCGTCTGTCCGTACCAGGACGAAAAGACCCCATGGAGCTTTACTACAGCTTTACATTGAATATGGTTTCAACATGTGTAGCATAGGTGGGAGACTTTGAAGCAGATACGCCAGTATTTGTGGAGTCACCAAGTGAAATACCACCCTTGTTGTGATTGTGTTCTCACGCTGACCGTTATCCGGTTAGCGGACCGTGTATGGTGGGTAGTTTAACTGGGGCGGTTGCCTCCTAAAGAGTAGCGGAGGCGTTCAAAGGTTGGCTAACTTCGGATGGAAATCGAAGTGATAGTGTATGCGCATAAGCCAGCTTGACTGTGAGGAGTACATTCCAATCAGAGACGAAAGTCGGAGCAAGTGATCCGCTGTACGTACATTTGTACATGAATGTGGGATCGACAGCGCACACGGATAAAAGTTACCCTGGGGATAACAGGCTTATAGCGCCCAATAGTTCACATAGACGGCGCTGTTTGGCACCTCGATGTCGGCTCATCACATCCTGGAGGGGGAGCACCTTCCAAGGGTTCGGCTGTTCGCCGATTAAAGTGGTACGCGAGCTGGGTTCAGAACGTCGTGAGACAGTTCGGTTTATATCCGGTATGGACGATAGGAAACTTGAGAGGATCTACCCCTAGTACGAGAGGACCGGGGCGGACGCACCTCTGGTGTATCGATTGTGGCCACCTGCTGCATTGTCGAGTAGCTATGTGCGGACTAGATAAGCGCTGAAAGCATATTAAGCGCGAAACTAACCTCAAGATAAGGTTTCCCTATGAGGACACAGAAAGACTATCTGTTTGATAGGCGCAAGGTGGAAGTACAGTAATGTATGGAGCTAAAGCGTACTAATAGTCCCATTGCCTTTTTATGTCCTTGTCCGTGGAGTTTATGCTTGCATAAACATTGCGGATAAGGTAGACTTAACTAGTAATTGGTGCTTTTCAAAAGTACCAGTCAATTAAAAATCAATTCCGTGCTGATGTTGGACATCGAAGAAAGGGGTTTGGCCCACCGTGGAGTATATACGGAACCAAGCGTCGTAACCCCCTCCTTCGGTGCCCATAGCGAGGAGGAAACACCTGTTCTCATTCCGAACACAGAAGTTAAGCTCCCCAGCGGCGATTATACTGCGAAAGTGGGAAACTAGCACGGTGCCGAATTATAAGAAAGCCATCCTAATAGGGTGGCTTTCTTCTTTGTCTTAAAACGTTTGTGGTATGTTTTGGCGGGTGATAGAATATAAGTATGTGTATAGTGTGTAGGGTGGCTACTGGCGGTATGGCGATTGCTGTTGCTTTAACTCCAACGATTAGCATAACAGCATCCAATGAGAATAAGAGTGATGCGAAGAAGGCGATTAGTGCTAAATTTTTTTCTGAAATAAAATCTCCATCATCACTATCCAGATTTAAGGTGTCAGATATCCAGATTCCAGATTGGCACTCCACATCTCAATCGTCAAAAAAATCAAATTCTGGAGCGAAAAAAGAAGTCACATATACAATATCAACAAGGGGTAATGTCCGATCAAACTTGTCTGAATTCTCGAAACTAGTAAACGAAACCTTAAACGACAATCGAGGTTGGGCGCGTATGGGAATTGTTTTTAAAGAGGCAAAAGAGGGTGGAAATTTCAATTTAGTTCTGTCGCAAGCTGAATTGATGTCGTCGTTCTCGTCAGGTTGTGATGCGGATTGGAGCTGTCGAGTCGGGTCTTCTGTCATTATCAATGATAATCGATGGTCTGGTGCGACTGCAGCGTGGAATAAAGCGGGCGGTGATATTCGTAATTATCGACATATGGTAATCAATCATGAAGTTGGGCACTGGTTGGGGCATGGGCATTTGAATTGTTCTGGGGTTAATAATCCAGCGGCGGTTATGCAGCAGCAATCAATTGATTTACAGGGGTGTGCTTTTAATCCTTGGCCGCTTGATAGTGAATTATGGTCAACTACGCTGGGGATAGAACTATGAAATTGATAAAAAATTATCGCACGCTTAAATTGGCTATTGTCATGAGTTTTATAACGCTGATAATGATATTGGCATATGGATTTGTGAGCTGGAAATCTTGGGAAAACGTTCAAAGCGTAACAAAAAACACTAATGAGGTGGAGGGCTCGCTGTTTGTTAATTTGCAAAAAGACAAATTATCTACTAAAAAATTGAATGAATATTTGGTTGATTTAAAAAATAAACACCAAAGCTGCGATGTGGTATTTTTTATATCTTGGCAGAAGAACGTTAATACTAGATTTAAAAAGTATTCAGAAGAATGCAATAAATCGGTAGAGAAGATGAACCGAACTATACAGAGTATAGAGAAGATTGTCGGCTTTATGGAGTTTGATAAGGAATTGAGCGGTGAAATACGTACGGTGTCAGATAAGTTATCGAAGACCAAGCAAAATGACTTTATTGCTATGGAGAAAATATGGACTGATACAAAGAAGAGGTTGGAATCCAGAGAAAACGAGGTTGACTTACGTAAGTTAGCGATGAAGAGAATAGACGCTATTTTATTGGCTGCGCGTGATTTAAAGTCGGCTAACGAAAAGAAAGATAGCGACCAGTTTACTGTAGCTAGGGATAAATTTACTGTGGCTATTAACGCTTGGATTGGTTTGCAAAATGAGTTAACGCAAGAATCTCAGCTTAGAATAGACAATCTATTAAGAGAGTTTTAGAATAAATCTGCAATAAAAAATAGCCCCTGCATGATGGGCTATTTTTCTTCTCGAATCTCGCAGAAAACGAGAATTTTTTGTGGTGGAACTCATAATTTCTAAAGCTCCAACAGGTGCCGTCAATAACTGACTTTATTAGTATAGCTAACGCGTCAGTAAAATGCAATATTTTATTCACAATAAAAAACTACTTATGTAAATATTGACAAAGCGTTAGTTATATGCTAGCATATAAACATAACACATATCATGTGTGATATATAAAGGTGAGGGTTTCCATTTAAATTTATGTGGAAATCTTTTTTAAAAACGGAGGAAAACCTTCCTATGGCAGGAACAAAGGCTGGCGGCTTAAAGGCTGCTCAAAAAAATCTAGCTCGCGATCCAGATTTTTACGCAAAAATCGGACGTAAGGGCGGTAAAAATGGTCGAACTGGTGGCTTTGCTGCAAATCCAGCTTTGGCTCGTATCGCTGGCGCTAAGGGCGGACGCATTTCACGCCGTACTAAGAAGACAGTACAAAAAATTGCAGAATAAGACCGCTCCAATCTCTTAAAATTAGCCTCCGTATGAGAGGCTTATTTTATTTGATATCTTTTAAGCTGGCAGGATTTTGCTTGATTTACGCGCCATTCTGAGTGGCAATTAATACATCTGTAAGATGAGGCGGTCGCCTGCAATCCAACTGCGCCACACTGAGGGCAAAGACTACGTTTATGTAGCCAATCCCTGTAGCTATCCAAAGAATCTTGAATATTATCGTTGTCCATACTGAGAGTTAAGCCGTATTTTGACGCCAAAGTATCAACGGCGTACTCCCAGGCGGATCTCTCCATTTCGATTAGCTGAATGTCGTGTTGATAATTTTTATGACCAAGTTTAGCGTGGGCGATTTCGTGTAAAAGTTGCACTAAGTCTTCTTGCGAATCTAATTTTTCGTAATAGACTGTTTGCGAATTAGGATTCCAGGAAAATACTTCACCCTCCTTGAATTGCAGTTCTGGAAAATCGTGTTCAATTTGAGGCAAGCTGACTGATGGCATTGTCGTAGCATCCGTATAATACAATTTCTTCTGGGTTAGGGGCGCTGATTATTTTTGGTACCGATATAGCGGCGGGTAAGTTTTCTGCCAGAAGACCGCTTAAAATATCTGAAAAATAGGATGTGAACACTCCCACGCTCCCGCCAATAACAACGACATCTGGTTGCGTAAAGGCTATGAGGGGTTGCAATCCAGCTTTTATCCTATTGGCGACCTCTTCCCAGACTTCCAGGGGTGTGTCTGATGATAATTCGCCAAAAATTCTCTGTAAAACCCTACCCGCAGCAATCTCTTCCCAAGTGGTAATCTTGCCATTGTAATTCAAAGACATATGTCCGCCCTCGCAGTCGCTAAGCTCTTTATGTAGATTTCCATTCAGGATTAAGGAAGTGCCAACGCCGGTCCCTAGGGTGATGTATAGACCGCATCTGGGAGTTTTGGGCAATCTGAGCATACTTGCCAGTCCTGCCATATTGGCGTCATTTGCGATGAATATTGGTATATTAGGAAAGTATCGGGAAAGCAGCTCGCGGATAGGTTGATTTTTCCAACCGAGATTTTGACACCACACTGCCATGCCGTATTTGACTACTCCTGGCAGGGCTATGGAAATTGCGTCAATTGGCTTATCATTCGTAATCAGGTGAATTTGATCGGCAACACGTTGAATATATTGGTTTACGTTTTTAGGGGTGGGGAATTTAATGATATGCTTAGGATTTTTTTCCTCGTCAAAGCCGGCTACTAATGTTTTGGTCCCACCTGTGTCAACCGTAATAATCATATATTTATTATATCACCAGCTTTACTTATAAGAGGTCATTATGATATAATAAAGAAAATTTGAGTGGAGATATAATATGAAGCGAGTAAATCAGACTGGATCAATTGGAATTTTTGTAGTAGCGGGTGCTATTTTAGTGGCTATATCTTTGGCTGTTCTTTACGGAATTAGGCAGAATAATTTGTCACAAGACGGGTCGCCAATTTCTGGCGATTTGGTAGCATCAGAGAATAGCAACAAGAATTCGCAAAACAACAGTACACCTCAGCAGTCTGCAGATCAAAAAACGAATAGTCAGTCGGGCGGAAGAGGTGAGGCGCGAACCGACGTGAAGACTGAAGAGTCAAAAAAGACAACTCCTGCGTCTGAATCTTCTCAGTCTCAACAATCACCATCATCTACAACGCCAGCTCCCTCTACTACTTCTAAGCAATCTGATAAAGGATTGCCAAAAACTGGACCAGAAGATGTAGCTGTTTCTGCAGTGGCCTTTGGTATTTTGGCGTTTTTGACGGTGGCTTATCAGCGATCTCGCTATCTTATCTAACTTTGACTTCTATCTATCTGTTGTGATATAATTGTGATAATCTGTGGGGATATTTTTATTATGTCCCTGAAGAATAATATCAATTTTAAGGAAGGGGTCTTTAGAAGACTTATGGCAGATGCCAAAATTACAATGGATGACCTGCTGGCTCAAGCAGGCGATAGTGTTAAACAACTTACTGTTGGCGAAACGGTTGACGGTACTGTTTTATCAGTAAAGAAGCACGAAATTTTAATCGATTTAGGACCTTTGGGTGTTGGCTTGGTTCCACGCCGCGAAGTTAGCCTTTCAAAGAACTACAATGTTGGCGATTCAGTAATTGCTAGCGTAATTGATACCGAATTGGAAGATGGTTATTCGCTACTTTCATTGCGCAAGGCTGCGAAAGATCGTGGTTGGGATGAAGTTATGGCTAAATTGGAATCTGGTGAAATCATCACCGTTGTGCCATACGACGCTAACCGTGGTGGACTGCTGGTTGAATATGAAGGTATTCGCGGATTCTTGCCAGTATCGCAACTGTCAGCTGAACACTATCCTCGTGTAGGTTCTAGCGACAAGGACGAAATCTTGCAACGATTGAACAGCTTGGTAAAGAAGGACATTAAAGCGCGAATCTTGGACGCTGACCGAAAAGCTAACAAATTGATCTTCTCTGAAAAAGAGGCGGTTAAAGAAGGCTTGGCAGAGCGATTCCAGAAGTTGGCAATTGGTGACACAGTTACAGGTGTTGTTACGGGTGTTGTTGACTTTGGCGTATTCGTTAACGTTGAAGGTATTGAAGGTTTGATTCACATCTCAGAAATTAGTTGGGAGCGTGTTAATAACCCATCTGACTACGTAAAAGTTGGTCAAACTATCGAAGCTAAGATTATTGCAATCGACAAAGAGCGCTTGAGCTTGAGTATGAAGCAATTGACTAAGGATCCATGGTTGGATGAAGTTGAGCAATTTAAGCCTGGCGAGAAAGTTGAGGGAACTGTAACTCGAATTACTCCATTTGGTGCATTCGTACAATTGAGCCCAGCGGTTGAAGCTTTGGTTCACGTGTCAGAGCTTGGCGGTGACGGTACTGATCCTGAAAAGGTATTTACGTTGAACGAGCGTAAAGAATTTACAGTTTTGGATATCGATAAGGAAAATCGTAAGATTTCTCTTTCACTCGGCAAATCATCAAAGAAAAAATAATACAAATCCCCTGAAGCGTAGTTACGCCCAGAGGTGAGAGGAGCTTATTATGGCAGAAAAAATCGTCAATATTGCGGATTCGGTAACGGTTGGCGAGTTGGCCGAAACTCTGGGATTGTCAGTAACTACGCTGATTGGTGAATTGTTTAAGAACGGAATCGCTGCGACAATTAATCAGCGACTAGATTTCGAGACTGCACAGATTATTGTTGAAGAATTGGGGCTAGATGTACAGCTGAAACGGAAGACGGTTTCAGCAGAAATTCATCATCATGCGCACAAACTATCAGACAAGGCAGTTCCTCGTCCACCGATTGTAGCTGTGATGGGGCATGTTGACCATGGTAAAACGAGTTTACTAGACGCGATTCTTGATAAGAAAACAGCGGCTAGTGAAGCCGGAGGAATTACTCAGCATATTAGCGCTTATCAAGCTCAGCGCAACGGACGAACTATCACTTTACTAGATACTCCAGGTCACGAGGCTTTTGCGGCGCTGAGGCAGCACGGAGCTACACTGACCGATGTGGTGATTATCGTGGTGGCAGCAGATGATGGAGTTAAACCTCAGACTGTTGAAGCTATTCGATTTGCCAGGTCAGCTAACGCTAAAATTGTAGTGGCAATTAATAAGATTGACAAAGAAGCAGCCAATCCGCAACTGGTAAAAACTCAATTGGCATCTGAGCATGGCTTGAACCCTGAAGAATGGGGTGGCGACACTGTGATGGTTGAGGTTAGTGCAAAAACTGGTCAAAACTTAGATAAGCTTTTGGATATGGTTTTATTAGTGGCGGACATGGAAGATTTACGTGCGGATGAAGATGTTCCGGCTGAAGGTTTGGTTATTGAGGCGCACATGGAAACTGGTCGTGGCGCCGTAGTCGGCTTGTTGGTGGAGAATGGTCATTTGAGACCTGGTCATTATCTGGTTGCTGGGACGGCTTACGGGCGGGTCCGAACGCTTCAAGATTTCCGTGGTAAAACCGTTAAAGATGCCGGTCCAAGTATGCCAGTGAATATGACCGGATTTAAGGAATTGCCACAATTCGGTGATGGATTTGAGATTGCGAAGAGTGAAAAAGAAGCTCGCAATTTGGCGCGAAAGGCTAAAATTGAACAAGAGAAAATGGCAGCCACAACCAATGTTACTGGCGCAGATATTCTTAAGATGATGAATCGAAAGCTTGATGCGGAAGAATTTAACGTAATCGTTAAGGCTGACGTTCAGGGTTCGGTAACGTCTGTGGTTGATAGTTTGAAGCTGATTGATACGAATGGCGAAGTTGAGCTTCATGTTGTCGGAACTGGCGTTGGCAATATTTCCGAGAACGATATTCATTTGGCAGTTGGTGAAAATACGGTGATTTATGGCTTTAATGTCGATTTGCCACCGGCAGTTAAGCGATTAGCAGCGCGTGAACATGTGGAAGTGCGAATTTTTAAGGTGATTTATGAACTATTGGATGACGCTAAGGCTTCAATGGAGGCTTTGCTAGCGCCAGAAATCGTTGAAACTGAAATTGGCGAGCTGGAAATTAAGGGCGTGTTTAGGACAATGCGCGAAGAAGTGATTGCTGGCGGTGAAGTGAAGCGCGGTAAAGTCGCTAAGGACTTGCTGGCGCGCGTAAAACGTGGCGAAGAACAAATTGCCGAGGTTGAGGTTTCTTCCGTGCAGCGTCAGCAACAAGAGGCAAAAGAGGTCTTTGAAGGTGAAATGTGTGGGTTGAGTCTCAGGACAAAGAAAAAAATTACCTTAGAAATTGGCGACAAGCTGGAGTTCTTTACTAGGGAATTAGTAAAGAAGACACTGGGGTAGATCGCTCTAAGTATTGACTTTTTTGTGTATTTATGATAGTATCTTAAATATACATAAGTTTATTGCCATTCTGCGCGCAGAAGGCGAAAGGAAACCACCACAAAATGAGCGAAACGCCTAAAGATCAGTCTAAGTCTAATGGAGAACCGTCTCGCGAAAAAAGAGATAATCCGTTTGCAAAAGCTGCACAAAGATTAGGAGAAGTTGCATTATATACTTGGAGAGTAGTGACCGGCAGGGGGTCTGGCAAACGGGCTAAAGATACATCCAGCACAATCGCTCCTGAATATCCTGTTTATCCTGAACCTTCTTTCCCCGAATTTGTCACTACACCAGACGGTCATCGATCTCCTGTAGAATCAGGCAATACACCTGATGAACTAGCTATAATTGAGCAGAATGACGAGGCGAGGGCTGCGGCTACTAAAGACTCAAGCTCAGTAAAGCCTAGTACCCCAGAAAAACCAGTAGACGTATCTGAAAATGAACCTAAATATTATTCTCTAGACGATTTAATATACGAAGATGTCCCTAAGAGTAAGGCTGATGAAATACTAAAAAATGCATATGGGACTGCACATGAGCCGAAAACTCTAGATGAATTGATAGATAATCCAAATATATCTAAAGAGGAAGCTGATGAAATATTGGATAGGGTATATGGATCGTCTTCTGAAAAAAACGATCGAAAAGATGATGCCAACTCAACTGAAGGCAGTCAAGAATCTAGTACTACCGAGTCAGGCAACGACGAGCAGGTAAAAGATTCGAATCCTGACACTGGAGAGGCTCAGGCAAAAGAGATAAGTCCAGAAGAACACGAAGTCGCTACTAATCTTAAAGTCGCCAGGATAAGATATGTTAAGGCTGGCGTCAAGTATGAAACGCATTTCTTTAAGGAGAACTTTGGTGGTGAGGAGCGTCGTAAAAAACTCGATGCTGCTGCTGAGGAGCTGAAGAGGTGTGAGCTTGAATATATGCGCTTCCAATTCTCTGAAAAGATTGAGGCAGTAAAACAAGGATCAGAAGAAGATCAGGCTAAATTAGCTGAAGAGATAGCTCATGCTGTGTTTGAGGACATGCAGAGGGTGTCGAGAGAGATAAGGGAAGCATACAGTGAAAAACTAGACAGCCAATCTCCAGTCAGAAAGGTACTTTCTAAGCTAGGTAAATGGATTAATAAGGGCGGAAAGATTTCTCAGACTGTAAAGCAGGGCGGTGCTGGTCTTGTAGGCGGTGCTATAGTAGGGTCTGTTGCTACATGGCCTATTACGACGGCAGTGGGTCTTGCTGCAGGCGTAGGTGTCGCTAACTTGGCAAAACTGGGCGCGTTGGAAGATCGCCGCGATAAAGACATCTTGTCTGAAATTCCTATTGAGCGTCTAGGAAAGCTGTTTAGGGCTGACGTAAAGGGTATGGACGTTGGTGACGTCATTGATCACACAGTGAGTGGGTCAATTGGCGAGCTTCACAATGCAAGTGTAGAAAGGCAAGATGATTTGCGTAAGCGAATGAGTTGGGCAATGGGTAGGTTTAGCGTCGGCTTTGCTCTGGGCGGTTATGCTGGTAAATTTGTTGGCGACTGGGCTAACTCTGCACACGCTACTGGGGATAGTGCGTCGCAATCTGGCGGTAAAGAGCTTAAGGCCCATCTTCTTGAAAAAGCAAATAATACTAAACCCGGGTCTGCTAACCCTGTAGGCAACTATACCCCTGGACTCGACAGTTTATACGGGTATGATCCAAGTAAGCACGAATTTCTGTGGCAATGGGCAGAGAGCGTTTATGGTGAGGGTAATGGCACGAGCGGTATAATGCATACAGTAGATGTGCTTAGAGATAATGGCTATACAGTAGACATAATTAACAATCCCAACGGTTCGTTCTCTGTTGTAGTAGATGGAGTTAGTGATACGAAGGGGCTAGTAAAAATATTTAGTCAATTAGTTAATTAAATTAAAATAAAATAAACAAGGAGATAAAAAAATGTTTGAAATTACTGACGAATTCTTAGCACAGGCTGGTTTTGGATCATTGCCTGCGGATAAAAAGGAACAGATGAGGGAAGACGTCGCTAACAGTGTCCAGGATAAGATTACAAGGAAGATTTTACTGGCTGTTGGCGAAGCGAAGCTGGATGAGTTTATGGAATTACTGGATGGTGACGATGTTTCTGTGGTATTGAACTGGTGTGCAAATAATGGCGTTAATTTAACGGAAATTGTTCAAACCTCGATGAATGAGACTATGGTTGAGCTACAAAAATTATACAATGACGCGCTGAATATGATGCGTGGATAGTAATATTAAACAGTTACTGGTATAATTTAACTTAATTATATAGACGAAAGAAAAGGAGGACTATGTTCCAACTAAATGAAGAATTTCTTAAAGAATTGGGGCTGGGCCAGTTGCCGGAAGATCAGCAAAAATCGTTGTTACAGCATATTTATAGCGAATTGGAGCTTCGAGTTGGCGAACGATTAAGTCAGGGAATGAGCGATGCTCAGTTGGAGGAGTTTGCAGGAATTATCGATAAAACTCCTGGTGCTGTGGATGATTTTCTGATGAAACATGCGCCTAATTATCAACAGGAGCCAATGTTGCAGAAAATGTCGCAAGCTTCAGGTTTGCCAGTTGACGATCCGCGCCTGAAGGATGAATTTGCGGCTACTAAGTGGCTGGAAGTCAATCGACCAGATTATCGTGACGTTGTGGCTGCAGTGATGGCTGACTTGAAAAAGGAAATTATAGCGAATAAAGACGCTATTTTAGGTTCAGTCCAAGCGTAATTTTATGCGGACGATAAAATAACCCCTTATGTGGGGTTATTTTTTATTTGTAGCCTCTTAGGTAGTCTTCAGCGGTCATTGTTTTTCCGCTGGGCGCGATGAGCTCGTCGATGATTAGATAGTTGCCGTCGGCGAATTTTCTATCAAGATGAGAATTCGGAGCTTTGTCGCAATGGGATTTCGTGATGATGATATCTCGATCGTCAATTGTCATTCGGCTACGCGGAAATCCGAGATGCGCGCGAACGTGGGCTTCAGCCTCGGCGGCGGTCATACGCTCAGCATTGAGCCATGAATTGTCCTTGCTTAATAATTGGCAATATGAAGCCTGAGAATTGTCCTGTGGTGTTGGTTGAAGATTCCCATTGATGATGTTTGATAGGTTTTTTATTAGAAGAGAAGTGCCGTCGTGGAATAGTTTGTCGTACAACTCGAACTTTGTTTCTTTTCCAGTGAGGGATTGTCGAGTTTGGGTGTATATAGGACCGGCATCCATTTTACTATCAAGTTGCATTATCGATACGCCAGTTTCAGTATCTTTATTGGCTATAGCTGATTCAATGGGTGAAGGTCCTCGATATTTTGGTAGTAGAGAAGGGTGAACATTGATAATTCCTGGTGTAAATAAGTCGATAATTGACTGGGGAATGATTTTTCCGTACGCAACCAAAACTCCCGTTACTGGCTGAAGTTGTTTTATATAGTCGGTAATTTCACTGACTTTGCTTGGCTGCAAAACTGGAATATTGTGAGATTTAGCGAATGTTTTTACTGGAGGTTCAGTAAGTTTGTGTCCGCGACCGCGCTTGGTGTCAGGTTTGGTAATAACACAAACAACGTTAAATCCCTCTTCAACGAGAGCTTCTAAGGTGATTAGACTGTAATTTTCAGTCCCAAAGAATACTATTTTCGGCGATGTCTTTGTCATAATCTAGCGGTTGCAACTCGCCTTTCTCGTCGAGCGTATAAAAAGCATCTTTTTTATCCTTAATATGGTCTATAAAAACTAATCCGTTGCAGTGGTCTATCTCATGCTGTAATACGCGCGCCAAAAATCCTTCGGCTTTAATTCTCACTTCTTCGCCATCTAAACCCACGGCTTTTACGCGAATTTTACTATAGCGGGGAACTTTTCCATAAATGCTTTTAACGCTTAAGCATCCCTCAAAGTCTTCAACAATTTCGCCTTCATATTTCACGATTTCTGGATTGATAAGAGTGATGAATTCGCGAGTTGATTTTCTTTCAAAGTCGGCTCGAACAATCACGACACGCTCTAATTTGTCGACTTGCACGGCAGCCAGGGCGGCGCTAATTTCGTGAGGTCTGGAATCTTCCCAATCCAGTGCGGCTGCGGTCATTTCGTCTGCTAGTTTTACAACGTCATTAGTAACTACGTGGATTTTTGATGATTTTTGGCGAAGATGTGGATTTGGTAATGTGATAATATCGTCTTTTGTCATTGCTATAATTATACCAGAAATTACAGTAGACTTACAGGGTCGAGCTCGTACTGCCAGTGTGATGGCGGCAGGAAGTTTAAGGCGTCAAGAAGCTCTTGTCGTTTGGGACTTTTTACTACGATTTGCCATCGATATGTATCGCGGACGCGCTCATAAAAAGCGGGCGTTGGTCCAAAGACTTCAATGTTATCAAAATTGGATTTTAATAGTTCGGACAATTTTTTAGCGTTCCTTATGGCGGCGGCTTCGGTTTTATAAACGCAAGTTAGTTTTAATAAGTAAGTAAAAGGTGGAAAGTTGGTTTTTTGTCGTTGAGATATGGTTCTTTGATAAAATTCTGTATAGTTTTGAGATAGTCCGTTTGTGATGGATGGGTGACTTGGCTGGTATGATTGGACGACAACTTCTGTTGGCGTGCTTGACCTGCCGACGCGACCGACGACTTGGGCGAGCAATTGAAATGTTCGTTCGGGCGATGAATAGTCAGGGAGGGAAAGTCCGGTGTCGGCTTGAATGACTCCGACGACTGTTAAATGTGGCAAATCTAGTCCTTTGGCGATAACTTGCGTGCCGATAATTATATCTATTTCGCCATTTTTCAGTTCATCATAACGCTCGTCCACGGTAGCTTTCAAATCGGTGTCTTTATCAAATCGAGCAATTTTTTTGTTCGGGAATAACCTCTGTAATTCGTCTTCAATTCGCTTAGTTCCGATACCTTTGTGGATGATGTCGGCATTTTTACATTCAGGGCAACTAGTAGGAACTTTGGTTGAAAAACCGCAAATGTGGCATGACAATTTATGACTATCTGCATGTAGCGTGAGCGGAATAAAACAGCGTGGACAACCAGCCTGCCAGCCGCAGTTATCGCATAATGTGATTGATGCCGTGCCACGTCGATTGTGAAAAATAAGAACTTGCTCATTTTTTGATAACGCTGTGTTCATAGATTTCAAGAGTGGGTCGGAGAGGAATTGATGTTGAGTAAAATTGTTGCGCTTTGTCATGTCTACCAGCGTCACGTTGGGGCGAACGGTGTCTGGTCTTGCTGGTTTTGTCATTGTAATGATTGGTGTATTTGATTTTTTGGCAATGTAATAATCGGCAACCGCTGGAGTGGCGCTACCCAGAATTAGTTTGCCGCGATGTTGATTTGTAAGAACTGAGGCGACGCGGAGGGCTGAATATCGAGGGGATTGCTCCTGCTTGAAACTTGGTTCATGACACTCGTCAATCGTCACAAGTCCGAGCTGTTGCACGGGCATGAAAAGAGCAGATCGCGGGCCGATGATTACTACTGGATCGTTTGAGCTAATAACTCTTTTCCAGGTTGCATATCGTTGAGCTTCGGTTTGCTTGGAATGGGTAACTATGACATTTGGCAGATGAGCAGAAAACTCAGCAACCAGTTGCGAAGTTAGGGCAATTTCGGGGACTAAAATTATTGACGATCGCTCTTCTTTTAAGGTTTGTTTTGCAGCTTCTATGTACACTAGCGTTTTTCCTGAGCCAGTTACGCCGTGTAAAAGTGCCGTTCCGGAATGGAGATTTTCGATGGTCTGGAGGGCTGATTTTTGCTCATCTGTGAATACATTTTTTGTTCGATTTTCTGCTGGATTAACTGGGGTGGACTGGATAATTGAGCGACGTTTTTTGGATAATCCGCTGGGTAAAATTGCTTGCCAGACGGTCGCTTGGTGTGTAGCGTAATATTTACTCATCCATATGGCAGTTTGAACGAGTTCGATTGGCAAGGGATATTCTTCAATGATTTTACTAATTGGCTTGACCTCAAAATCAGGCTGGCGAACTTCTTGTAGGACTACGCCAATAGCATTGATTTTGCCGATTTCTATAGCAACAATCATTCCGGTCGGCAGTCTTTCCTCTGAAGAATACGTAAACAAACTTGCGTCGGCGCGGACGATTCTTGTTGGCGAAACCAAATAGTAATGCATGTTTATATTATATCGCGAAAAAAATGCTAAAATAAGCATATGTATTTTGAGAGTCGTTCGCAGGCTGGGGCAATTCTGGCTGATCAAGTACTGGAAAAATATCGCTATGAAAACTGCGCAGTGGTTGCAATTGGTGAAGGTGGCGTGTTGATTGGCGAGCAAATCGCAGTGAAGCTTCATTGTGTTCTTATGATGCTGCTGAGTGAAGGGATTGATATTCCTGGGGAAAGTTTAAGTATCGGGGCGATGTCGCAGTCTGGGCAATTTACGTATAATAGTCAATTTTCTGACGGTGAAATTAATGAATATACTAGTGAATTTCATGGTTATCTGGAAGAGAAAAAGCGCGAGGCTCATCAGAAAATGAATAGACTTTTGGGCGATGGCGGAATTATTGATAAGGATATGCTAAAGGATCGGGTGGTGATTTTGGCGAGTGATGGTTTTGGTGATGATTTATCGGTTTTGGATGTGGCTTTGAGTTTTCTGAAGTCAGTTCGGATCGAGAAATTAGTGATCGCGGTGCCGTTTTGTGGCGTGGCGGCGGTGGATAAATTGCACATGACGGTTGACGAAATGCATATCTTGGATGTGAAGGAGAATTTTATGGGATTAAATCATTATTATGAGGATAATACATTGCCGTCCAAAGAGGAAACGATAGCGAAAATTAACCAGGTTATTTTGAATTGGAAGTAAAAAACTTGTCGGGTGTTGTAAAATTGTGATAAACTTTAATTAAGAAAGATGCGTTAGGGAGGTTATGTTAGACGTTTTTATTACATCTAGGGTGCGGCGAAAAATTGTAGTAGTATACGCTAAGTATCCTGATTTTCACACACATGTTCGCGGATTAGCAAAGCTAATTAAGGAAGATCCTGGAAATATTCAACGAGAATTGAAGCGACTAGAAAAGGTTGGATTTTTGCAGAGTGAAAAGCAAGGTAACTCACGTACGTATTTCACTAATAAACAATTCCCAATTTTTAAGGAATTGCAAAGTATGGTGATTAAATCTCAGCAATATTCAGCGCGATCAAAGCGCGGCATGGCTGATAAAGACTAATGACATTATTCGAGAAAATTTTAGCGGCTCGAGGCTTAACTACGCGTGCGGCGCGTGAGGAATTTTTACATCCGAATTATGCGTCAGTAAAGCACGATCCGTTTTTATTGCCAGATATGAGAAAAGCGGTGGACCGCTTGAAAAAGGCGCACGCTGAGGGTGAGAAAATTGTTATTTATGGCGATTACGATATTGACGGGCTGAGCGCAACGGCAATTTTGTTGGATGCGTTTGGTAAGTTTGGCTTTAAGGAGGTTGATGCGTTTATTCCGAATCGGTTTGTTGAGGGCTACGGAATGACGATGGGCGCCGTTGATAAGGTACGAAATATGGGCGCGGATTTAATTGTCACGGTTGATACGGGAAGTTTGTGTCATGCGGAAATTGAATACGCGTCGAGTTTGGGGATTGATACGGTGGTGACTGATCACCATAATGTTGCTGAGACTCCGCCGCCGAGTGTTGCTGCGGTTAACCCTAAGT